>JAICGQ010000001.1 GCA_025923035.1 Pyrinomonadaceae bacterium
ACCGCACGCATCTTCGCAACCTCAGCGCCGGCGCAAACTTCGAGACCACGGATCTTGGCAATTTCAGCGCGCGCGTTTACAGCGGAACGCAATTGTTCGATCAAAACTTCACGGCCGTCGCAGCAAATCGCAATAGCGAAACGCTGACTCGCGTGCAACGCGTGCCGTCGCAAGCGGTGGGTGGAATGTTTCAATGGTCGCGTGCCGTGGGTGGGAACCACACGCTGGTCGCAGGTATCGACGCACGCGAGGTGCGCGGCGCCAGCGACGAGCTCGCGTTCGTGCAAAGCCGGCCGTCATTCTTTGTCGGCGCCGGAGGACGCGAGCGAACGATCGGCGTCTTCGCCGAAGACTTCTTTCATTTCAATCAACGGTTCTTCGTCACAGCGGGCGCGCGCTTCGATCGCTGGCGTGAATTCGGTGCTCTCTCGACTACGACTCCTGTTAACACCACCCCGTCAGTCACGCAAACATTCCGCGATCGCACAGAGACTGCCTTCAGCCCGCAAGTCTCGCTGATGTTCACGCCTTCGGATCGCGCGTCGTTCACCGCGCTGTTCACCCGCGCGTTTCGTCCGGCAACGCTTAACGAACTGTATCGATCGTTCCGCGTCGGTGACGTGATCACGCTGGCTAACGAGAACCTGCGCGCCGAACGGCAAACCGGCGGTGAAGCCGGCGCGCGTTTCTATTTTTTCAACCAGCGACTCGAATCGCGCGTCACGATGTTTTGGACGGAAATCGCGCGGCCCGTCGCAAACGTCACCCTCAGCGTCACGCCTGCTCTGATTACACGTCAGCGGCAGAATCTCGGACGTACGCGCTCACGTGGCATTGAAGTTGAAACTGAAGCGCGTTTGAGCCGGTATTGGACCATCAGCGCCGGCTATCTTTTCGCCGATGCGACGGTGCTGGAGTTTCCGGCAAATACAACACTGGAAGGTTTGCGCATCCCGCAGGTGCCTAAACATCAGGCAACGTTTCAGGTCCGGTACACGGATCCGAAATGGTTCACGCTCGGAGTGCAGGCGCGCGCCGGTGGCGAACAGTTCGACGACGATCAGAACCGGTTTCCATTAGGTCGCTACTTCACGCTCGACGCAATCGCTTCGCGCCGACTCAACCGAAACTTCGCCGTTTTCGTCGCTGCAGAAAACCTTTTCGATCAGCGTTATCTGATCGGTCGTACTCCCGTAACCACCATTGGACCACCGCTACTGATCCGCGGCGGCATTCGCTTTCGCCTGCGCGGCTGAGAAAACAAAGGTTTATCCGCAACACGCGGGAGACATGAAGATCGGATCGCGTTTGGCGGCCAAGGTGAGATCTGTGATCTTCGACGTCGTCAGCAGGTTCACGCTTTCCTCAACCGCGACGTAGAACAGTGCGCACCCACCAATCTCCAGCTTCGCCGTCAACTGAGTTTCGAGATCTGCCGGCAGCGGCGCTCCGGTCAGGACGGCGTCGTGTTCCTTCTCACCGAACCATCCGCCAGTCAACAAACCGCGGCACAGATGTGGATCCGTGATGCGGAACCGGTATTCGCTGTTCCTGGTTCGGATTGAGACCTCGTCCATCGCATTCAAGTCTCTCACTGTGATGTCCATCTCCTCGCCTCCTCCAAAACGGTTCTGCTTTGGGTGGCGAAATGATCGAAAACATCACAGCGACAGAGTCACAGCTTCGGACGCGCGCGCTGGAAAGCGCCCTCGAAATAGACCGGTTCGAGGCCTGTTGCCCAGTATTCCAGATCCATCTGGTTGGGTTGCGAAGTCTCCTGGTCGGTTTTCAATACAGGCTCGCTCGGATCGTCGGGATGAAACTCGATCCAACCGATCCACGTGCCGTCAACGCGTTCATCTCCGTAGCTACGAACGTGATACTCCGTTCCGTCCGGGTCTACCAGCACCGTCGTGTATTCCTGTAACAGCTTGCTCATACTTTCTCCCGTGCCGGAGTATTACCATTGACGTGTCTCGAAATTGTAGTATTCACAACACGATGAGTACGTTGGAAGAAGCAAAGAAGAAAGCCGCGGCGACAAGCCCTGAAGCACTATTGCATCTTTCCGGTTGACAGAAAACGCCAACGCTTAGTGTTCCGGCAGCTCGCCTGGTAGTTGTCGATTTGCAGCTTCGGCATCTTTCCCGGTGCGAACTCCGACATCGTCAGCACCGACGCTTTTGACGAGCTGCCCGGAAACCCCGACGCGCACGAGTCTTCGACTACCGTGCCGAACTCTTCAATCGCATGCCGGCGGCCGTTTTTAAACTCGACGAGCGTCGCCATCTGGATGAGAGTTCCCTGGGCCATGTCGCCGCTCGTCATCAACAACTCGTCAATGCCGTCGCTATTCAGATCCGTTTTGCGAACGATCGCGCTCATGAAATCGGAGTCGACGTCGGCCACGAGTTGCTGGCCCGAGAAGATCGCGACGCGTTTGCTGCCGTAGTTGTCCGCATGCGACGCACCACACTCGTTGGTGTAGATCACGTACGCAGTCTGCGTCTGCCCCGGAGCCGTGAAACTTCCAGTCACCGCTTCGGACACCAGCGGCGCGATCTGACCGGCTTTGCGAGCAGCGCTGAGGTAATCGTCGCCACCGCCCGCGAAGTCCTGGCTGCATTTGTTTGAGTCACTCAGATACTTGCGAAAGACTTTCGCCAACACCATTCGCTGCGTCGCCGCCGTGATGCGTAGCGGTTTGCCCGAGCGATCCTGATTGCGAAAGTCGAACAGCACTTGTTTTCCTTTTTGCATCGCGGGCTGCTGCTGGCCCAACAAAACAGCACAGGTCATCAGAATAAACAGGCTTTTCATGAGTTCACAGATTACACCCATTAGGAGTAATCTGTCCGCATTATGAAACACAATCTGTGCGTAATACTGGCCGTCTTATTAATTTCTTTCTCAACCGCCAAGGCAGCAGCGGAAGACTGGTCGCAGTTTCGCGGACCGAACGGCACCGGCGTTTCCGCAACCACGGGCGTCCCGGAGACGTTTGGACCAGGCAAAAACGTCCTCTGGAAAACGGCACTTCCGCCGGGACATTCGTCACCGGTGCTGACTAACGACCGCATCTTCGTGACGGCGCACAACAACCAGCAGTTGCTCGTGATCTGTCTCGATCGAAAGACCGGAAAGATTCTCTGGCAACGCGAAGCGCCGCGTTCGCACACCGGCCGCTTGCAGAACGTCAACGGACCTGCGTCGCCGAGTCCGGTGACTGACGGCACGAATGTTTACGTCTTCTTCCAGGACTTCGGATTGCTGTCGTACGACGGTAAGGGCAAGGAACGTTGGCGGCTTCAGCTCGGGCCTTTCAACATGTTCTACGGCTTCGGCGCGTCGCCGATACTCGTCGACGACAAAGTGATCCTGCCGGTGGACCAGGACTATCCGGCGTCGTTTCTGATCGCCGTCAATAAGAACACGGGAAAAGTAAGCTGGAAAGTCGATCGTCCGATCGTGATCTCCGGCTACTCGACGCCAATCATTTACGAACCCAAAGATGGACCAAAGCAGATCGTCGTCCCCGAGTCGTTTCAACTCTCGGCGTATTCGGTTGCCGACGGAAAACGCGTGTGGTGGGTGCGTGGGCTTGCGTGCGAGATGAAGTCGATTGCGAGTCACGATTCGGAGTATCTCTACATCAACGGTTGGGGCTTTCCGCAGAATCAACCCGACAAGAAGGTAGCGACGATTGCCTTCGACGAAGCGCTCAAGCGTTACGACAAGGACAACGATCGCATGATCGCCAAGGCGGAGGCCGTCGGCGGAGCAGACCCGATGGACCGCATGGTCAAAGGAGCGTTTGAAGCGTTCGACATGAATCGCGACGATAAACTCGACGATAAAGATTGGGACGTGTTCCGCGCGATGATGGCTTCGGACAATGGTCTGCTCGCGATCAAAATGGGCGGCAAGGGCGATCAAACAGCGACGGCGATCCGTTGGCGTTATCAAAAGCCGGTGCCGCAAGTGCCGTCGACGCTGCTCTACAAAGGGGTGCTCTACATGATCAACGACAGCGGCATTCTCATCTCGTTCGATCCGCAAACCGGAAACGTGTTGAAGCAAGGTCGTCTGCACGGAGCGAT
This sequence comes from Pyrinomonadaceae bacterium, assembly GCA_025923035.1. Lineage (GTDB taxonomy): Bacteria > Acidobacteriota > Blastocatellia > Pyrinomonadales > Pyrinomonadaceae > PSRF01. The sequence goes on from JAICGQ010000001.1 coordinate 4,101, forward strand.
CGACAAATACTTCTCGTCGCCTGTTGCCGCGGACGACAAAGTGTTCCTCATCGGACAGGGCGGACAAGTCTCGGTGGTAAAAGCGCAGGGCGAATGGGAAGTCATGACTGTGAACGAGTTGGACGACGAATGTTTTGCGACGCCTGCGATCTCCGATGGTCACATTTACATCCGCACACGCAGCGCGCTGTACAGTTTCGGCAAATAGATCCGCGGCTTCGAACACAAGAACGAAGGTCCGTTCCTCACCAAAACTTTCCTGTCACAAAGGCAAAAGCGTGCGGTGTTTACTCACTTGAGCGCCTAAACCGGCTGATTTGAGCGGAATCAGTTGCGGATAAATCGCATAAAACTAAAGGGAAGAAATGAGAAAGCTTTGCAGCACACGTCTGCTGTGCGTGTTTGCTCTGCTCGCGAGCACGTCTGTCCTGACGGCACAAACCACCGCCCCAAATCCCGATCCCGCGATCACCTCACTGAGCGTGACGGGCGTCGTCACTGATCTAAAAACCGATACACGCCAGGTAATCGTCAAGACCGCTGCCGGTAACGAAGTCGCGGTCACGCTGAGCGACCGCACGACGTTCATGCGCATTCCGCCGGGCGAAAAAACGAAAGACAAGTTTGTCCCCATCACCGCAACGGATTTCGGTGTCGGCGACAGCGTCTTTGCTCGCGGTCGAATGGCGGCGGATCTCAAGAGCATGCCGGCGCTCGAGTTTTACGTGATGAGCAAGACAGAGATCGCGCAGAAGCGGGAACGCGAACGCGATGAATGGACCAAGCGGGGAGTTGCGGGAACGGTGAGCAGTCTTAATGCGGAGAAGAACGAGATCTCGATCGACACGCGCACACCCGAAGGACCAAAACCGATCGTCGTCGCCACCGGCGCGCAAACAAAGTTTCGCCGTTACGCGCCTGACTCGGTGCGCTTCAGCGATGCCGTGCCAAGCTCATTTGGTGAGTTGAGGGTCGGTGATCAGCTTCGCGCACTGGGCACGAAAAGCCCGGACGGTACGCGCTTCACGCCGGAAGAAATCGTAGCCGGATCGTTTCAAACGATCGGCGGCGCGATCACTGAAATCAACGTCGAGAAGCGTGAGATCAAGCTCAACGACATTCAAAGTAAGCAGGCAGTCACGGTGGTGGTGACGAAAGATTCGTCGATGCGCAAGTTCACAGGAACTGGTGACTTGCAGGAGGTGTTCGATCAACTTCCGACATTCACACTCCAGGAATTGAAGCCCGGTGACTCGATTCTGATCTCCAGCACCAGGGGAGCTGACCCTACGCGCATAACGGCGATTGCGATCGTAAGCGGAGTCGCGCCGCTGCTGCAGAAAGCTCAAGGAAATCGCGGTATTTCGCTCGGTGCAATGAGTCTCGGCGGACCGTAACACGAATTTTAAAACAAGGATCGATCATGAAAAGTCTCCTGTGTGTTCTTCTGTTGTGTATTTCCGTGACGGCGCAGCAGCGCGTCGGATCTCTGCGCGGGCAGGTCACGGACGAACTCGGGGCGCTGGTTGTGGGCGCAACGGTCACACTCGTGGGCGCCGATGGATCGCAAAAGACTGCGACGACAAACGCCGACGGTGTTTACACCATCAACTCGCTCGCGCCCGGTGCATACACGTTGCGCATCGTCGCGCCTGGCTTCACTGCGTATGAGCAGACCGAGATCGCAATCGCTGCCGGATCGCGTACGACCCACGACGCTCGCCTCGTCGTGACACTCGAAAAGCAGGTGATCACAGTTACCGAAGAACGCGGCCTCGATACTGATCCGGCCAGCAACGCCGACGCCGTTGTGCTGAGAGGTCAGGAGCTCGACGTTTTGCCTGACGATCCCGACGCGCTCGCTTCCGCGGTGCAGGCGATGGCTGGTCCATCCGCTGGTCCAAACGGCGGCCAAATCTTTATCGACGGTTTCACCGGCGGACGCATGCCGCCGAAGGAATCGATTCGCGAAGTCCGCATCAATCAAAACCCGTTCAACGCCGAAAACAACAACATCGGCTTCGGTCAGATCGAGATCTTCACCAAACCGGGCGCGGACAAGTTGCGCGCAAGCAGTTTCTTCAACTTCAGCGACGAGAGCCTGAATTCACGCAATCCGTTTGCGCCGCGGCGCGCGCCTTTCCAGGTGCGTTACTACGGCGGCAGCGTCAGCGGTCCAATCACGCGTGGCAAGTCGTCGTTCTTTCTCGACGTCCAGCGACGTATCACCGACGACAACGCGATCATCAACGCGCAGGTTCTCAACTCGAACCTGATCCCAACGCCGTTCAACGTCGCGTTGCTCGTGCCGAATCGCTTCTTCTCCGTCAGTCCTCGCTTTGACTATCAACTGAACCAGGCCAATACGCTCGTAGTCCGCTATTCGTATACAAACACCAGGGCCGACAACGTGGGCGCGTCAGACTTCTCGCTGCCGGAGCGCGCGTTCAGTCGTTCAAACACGACGCAGACGTTTCAGGTAACGGAGACGGCGATCCTGAGTCCGGCGCTGATGAACGAAACGCGGTTCCAGTACATCCGCACTCGCGGCGACCAGAACGGCAACAACGTGATTCCAACGATCGTGGTCCAGGACGCGTTCATCGCCGGTGGCTCGCAGGTCGGATTGGCCCACAACAACGAAGACCGTTGGGAAGTACAGAACTATTCGACGTGGACCAAAGATCGGCACATTCTGCGTTTCGGCGCGCGCGTGCGCGGCGTCAGCATCACCGATTTCTCGCCGCAGAACTTCGGCGGCACGTTTACGTTCGCCGGAGGCGACGCGCCACTGCTGGATGCCAACAACCAGATTGTTCTCGGCGCGAATGGCCAGCCCGTGTTGATTCCGATCACCAGTCTGGAACGTTATCGCCGGACGCTGTTGTTCCAGGGCAATCCGAACATGCGGTCACTTGGCGGCGGCGTCACTCAGTTTTCGATCGCGGGTGGAAATCCCGAAGCGTCAGTGACACAAAGAGATTTGGGAATCTTCATTCAGGACGAGTGGCGCGTTCGTCCGAACCTGACGTTCACGGCGGGGTTCCGTTACGAGCGCCAGACGAACATCAGCAGCAACTACAACTTTGCGCCGCGGTTGTTCTTCGCGTGGGCGCCGGGTGGCACGAGCGTCGGCGGTGGTCCAGGTGGTTCGTCGAGCTCCTCGCCGAAGATGGTGATTCGCGGCGGCATCGGTGTCTTTTACGATCGTTTCGGCGAGCGCGCGACGCTGCTGGCGAACCGTTTCGACGGCGAGAACCAACTCGATTTCCGCGTTTTCGATCCGCAGATCCTCGACGCGTCCACGTTCTCACTGAACGGCGTGACTAACGTCCCCACGGCCGCGGCACTCGCCGCTTTTGCAGCGCCGCAAATCACGCGACACATCGCCGGCGATTTTCAGGCGCCGACGTTCGTCATGACCGCAGTGAACTTCGAACGACAATTGCCGTCGAAGTTCACGTTCTTCGCCGTCTTTTTCAACTACCGCGGCAAGCACCTGCTGCGCGTGCGCAACATCAACGCGCCCCTGTCCGGCACTTACGATCCTGCGAATCCCGACACCGCGATCCGGCCGCAGGGCAACATCGGCGACACTTACTACTACGAGTCGAGCGCAACCTTTAACGACTATCGCTTCTTCGGCGGATTGCGTCGTCAGATGAGCAAAGGGTTTTCAGTCTTCGCAAACTTCGGCACCGGCCGAGGCAGGACCGATACTGATTGCATCTTCGGAGGCATTAACAATTGCTTTCCGGCCGACAGTTACGACACGAGTAGTGAGTATTCGCGAGTCGCGTTTATTCCGACCGCCAGCTTCTTCGTTGGCGGCTCGCTTGTGTTGCCGAAGCTGAAGATCAACATGAATCCATTCATCGTGTATTCAAGTGGCCGTCCATTCAACATCGTTACCGGCCGCGATACGAACGGTGATGGATTGTTTACCGAGCGTCCGGCATTCGCGACGTCGCAAACTGATTCGCAGAACTTGAGACGCACAACTTTTGGAGACTTTGATTTGGCGCCTGCGCCGGGTCAGGAATTGATTCCGCGAAACTACGGTCTGGGCCCGAGTTTCTTCTCGGTGAATCTGGGCATCAACCGATCGTTTGCGTTTGGCAACATTCCGTCAGCACCCGCGCCCGCGGGAGCAGCCGCGAAGCCGCCAGGCAATGCCGCGGCTCCGGCGAACGCCGCTCCGGCGAGTGGTCCAAGTCCGGAAAAGCGATACACGCTGACGCTTTCAGTAAACATTCAAAACCTGCTGAACACCACCAACCTGCAAAACCCGATCGGGAACTTGAGTTCGCCGCGATTCGGCGAATCGTTTTCTACGGCGGGCGGCTTTGGGTTTGGACCAAGCGGCAGTCCCGCTGCCGGCAACCGCCGCATCCAGGTCCAGGTTCGGTTGGGTTTCTAACACCTTACGAGTTCTTCTGCTTCTCGAGCTCGGCGCGCAGGCGTTCTTCCTGCGCGCGAGCTTCGGGTGTGAGCTCGGCGCCAAAATCCTCGATCTCACCCACCTGACGAATCTCGATCTCGGTGTTGTCAGGCGAACTCGCCGGATCGAAGGGAATGCGTTTGACCCATTCGACGGCTTCGTCGAGTGAATTCACCTTCCACAGCCAGAAACCCGCGACGAGCTCCTTCGTCTCCGCGAATGGACCATCGGTGACGATTCTCTTGTCGCCGGAAAACTTCACGCGTTTCCCTTTCGAGCTCGGGCGAAGACCCTCGCCCGCGAGCATGACGCCCGCTTTCACCAACTCCTCGTTGAAATTACCCATGTCAGTGAGCAGTTTCTCGCTCGGCATCACTCCCGCTTCTGATTGCTCGTTAGCCTTGATAATGACCATCACTCTCATTTTTATCTCTCCTGAATTGGTTTATTTCCGCTTCTCAATGGTTAATCGAACGAGGGAATTGGGGATCGACATTTCGGGCAATAAATTTTTTGGGGGCCTAATGCTAACATCTTCACATGATCGTCCACCTGCTCGACGGAACGTACGAACTGTTCCGCCACTTCTACGGACTCCGGCGCTTTAAGAAAACTGATCCTCCCTTTGGCGCGGTTTCCGGTGTGCTCTCCACAGTGCTGCAGTTGATCGACGAGGGCGCCACGCACGTCGGTGTCGCGACGGACCACGTGATCGAGTCGTTTCGTAACAAACTGTGGCCGGGTTATAAAACGAGCGCCGGTATGGAACGCGCGTTGTTGGCGCAGTTTGTTCCCCTTGAAGAAGCGCTGCTGGCGATGGGTGTGGTCGTTTGGCCGATGATCGATCTCGAAGCTGACGATGCGCTCGCTTCAGCGGCGCACTTGGCCGAACAGGACGAGCGGGTCGAGAAGATTTGCATCTGGACACCCGACAAGGATCTCGCGCAATGCGTGCGCGATGATCGTGTGGTACAAGTGGACCGGCGATCAGGCGTCATCAGAAATGCTGAAGGGGTGCAGGCGAAGTTTGGCGTTCAGCCCGAGTTTATTCCCGACTATCTGGCGCTCGTCGGCGACTCAGCGGATGGTTATCCCGGAATTACGGGGTATGGACCAAAGACCGCGGCGCAGTTCATCAACCGTTATGGACCAATTGAAAGCTTTCCCCCCGACACATTGAACGAAGACAATCGCACACACGCGTTGCTGTTCAAGGATCTCGCAACCTTGCGCATCGATGCGCCGCTGTTTGACGACGTCGAGGAGTTGCGGTGGCGTGGTCCAACCAGCGAGTTCGCTGCGTACGCTGAGAAGATCGGAAGTGCGAGACTGCTGCAACGAGTGCGTAAACTCGAGAAGCGTCTGGCATCGACCGAAGCCTCTGGCGCGTGACACATGTTGAATAAAAACATGAACGTTTCGTCTGCGCCTCAGCAGGGCCTCTGGCGGGAGATACATTTTTAACTAACCGGGATGGCACAAAGTACAACCGCGACAGCTCCGGCAGCGTCCACCAAACCCACCAAACCTCGTTACGATCGATCGATCGTTGAAGGCCCGCTGCGTCCGGCGATTTGGAAGATCGCCTGGCCGTCGATGCTGACGAACGTCATCGGCGGCTTACAGGGAATCGTCGATCACGCGCTGGTGGGCCGTCTCGTCGGGTTTCAAGGAAACGCCGCGATTGGCGTGAGCTGGCAGATTTTCCTCGTCGTGATTGTGTTCATCTCGTCGTTGTTCACCGGAATGAGCGTACTCGTCGCACGCTTCGCCGGCGCGGGTGACGAAGAAAAAGTGAACCGCACCGTTTACCAGGCGTTCCTCACAGCGATCTTCATCTCGCTCGGAGTGATGGCGCCGATCGGTTACTTCGTCTCGCCGCTGTTACTCAAGCTGGTGAACGCAGCCCCTGAAGTACGCGCGGAAGCACTTCCCTTCCTTCGCATCATGTTCGTATTCAGCATCGGCATGATGATCTTCTTCATGCTCAGCGGTGCGCTTCGTTCGGCCGGCGACGCGCGCACGCCGATGATTCTCGGCATCTCCATGACGGTGCTGAACCTCGTGCTGAACATCGTCCTCATCCGCGGCCTTGGTCCAATTCCCGCGTTTGGCACAACCGGTTCAGCGATGGGCACTTGTATCGCGTCCGGTCTCGTCGCGATTTATGCGCTGTCGAGGCTGTGGAGTGGCAAGTGGGTAGTTTCGATTCCACGCGGAGAGGGTTACGGGTTTGGTCCCGACTGGGCAATCATCAAGTCGATCTTCAAGTTTGGTCTGCCGACGGGGATTCAGGGAATCGCGATGAATATCGGCGGCGTGTTCATGCTCGCGTTCATCGGATCGCTCGCCCAAAGCGCGGCGGCACAGGCGGCGTTTACGGTCTCGTACACCGAACTGTTCTCGCTGATCACCTGGACGTCGGTTGGTTTGATGGGTGCAGCGGCGGCGGTCGCCGGGCAGAATCTTGGCGCGGGTAATCCGGATCGCGCTGACGCCGCGGTCCACCTCGCCGCACGATTCGGTTTCGCGGGCGCGGCGTTCGTCGGGTTGTTCTTCCTGTTACTTCCGCGTCAGTTACTGGCGATATTCGGTATGCACGACCCGACAGTCGTGGAGATTGGCGTACAGCTTCTACGCGTACTCAGTTTTTCCGGTCTCTTGATCTCGGTGGCACTCACGTTCACCGGCGGACTACAAGGTACGGGCGACACAAAGAGTCCACTCTATATTTCGATCATCTCGCAGATCGTCGTACCGCTCGGGTTGTGCTTTGTTATTAAACAGACCAGTACGCTCGATCCGATCGACATTTGGGCGGCCATACTCGCCGGTCACGCAACGCGCTGTGTGCTGAGTGTGGTTCGCTTCAAACAGGGTAAGTGGCGACACATCGCCGTGGACATCGGTACAAAGCGCTGATTATTTTGATTTACCCGCCAGACTCTTTTTCAATACCTGGACCAGATCGATCACTTTGCGATCCGTGTTCGCTTCGCTTTCGACCTCAACGACGTTGCTGCGTTTCTTCTCTTTCTTCTTCACCAGTTTCAGCAAATCGTCAGTCTGCTTATCGGCGAGCTCTTTCGACGGTGAGAATTGCTTCTTCGATTTGTTCTTGATCAGCTTTTCAAACCTGGTAACTGTCGCTTTCGGAACGTCTTTCTTCTTCGGTAAACCGATATCGGAGGGCGAGCGCAGTTCGTCGGCAAACCGCATCGTCTCGGCCCGCAGAATTCCGTTGTCAGAAAATATCGCCACGAGATATTCCTTGCCGCGCATCACGAACGTCGCCACACCCGCCAGCTCGTTCTGGTCCATCGTCTCCGCGAGCAGCTTGTAAGCCTTTTGCGAACCTGCGGCTGGCGTCAGGAAGTAACCTCGTTCGAAATACAACGGCGGTATCGAATCCGCCGGCACGAACTGTTTGAGGTCGATGTCGCGCGTCTTTTCAGGTTGAAGTCGTTCGAGTTCCTCGTCCGTTACGACGACGTACTTGTTCTTGTCGACTTGATAACCACGCACAACCTCGTCGGCGTCGAGATCTTTCCCGGTCTTCTCAGCAAAATACTTGCGGGCCAGTGGCTGACCGTCCGGTCCCAGCATTCTCAAGGACGCGCGATTCGATCGCGCCGCGGGAAAGAGGCTCACCGGCACGCTTACGAGTCCGAACGTCAACGTTCCCGACCAGAATGGTCTACCGCCTGCGTTCTCCTCTTCGGGCTCTTCAGTTTTTCGTTGCGTTCTAGGCAGCGCGTTTTCCTTTCTTCAATGCCGCGATGCTCTTCTCCAGTGCGGAGCCGAGCGCATCCGTTCTGCGTTTTGTCTTCACCGCCTGCAGACGCGGCGCGCGTCCTCTTGCTTTCTGTTCGATAAACTTCTCGACACGCTCGCGATACTCGTCTTTGTAATCAGCCGCGTTGAAATCTCCACGCAGCATTTCAATTAGCTGCTTCGCCATCGCCAATTCTTTCTGCGTTGGCGCTGCGCCGGTCGGCTTCGCCAGGTCATTCGCCGAGATGACTTCCTTCGCGTCGCGTAGCGTGAAGAGATACAGGTAATCGTCGATGGATCGGAGCACTCCCGCGTAATACTTGTTCCGCATCACCCAGTGCGCGATGCCCTCTTTCTCCTGATTGCTCAGAGCTTCGGCAAGGGCGAAATATTCTTTGTCGCCGTCGTCTGGTCCAAGGTAATAAGGTCGCTCGAACCACTGCTGGCTGATCTTGTCCTGGTCCACAAACTCTTCGATCTCGATGTCGCGTGACGGCGGTGGTTGCAGGGCTTCAAGATCTTCGGCGGTCAATATTACAAACCTGCCTGGCTCGATCTCATAACCTTTCCGGATTTCTTCCGTCGGAACTTCTTCGCCGGAATCGGGATCGATCATGTGCTGTTTGACGCGCATTTTGTGACGATCGTCGAGGATGTTGAAACGGACAGTGCGATCCTGGATCGCCGAATAGAGCTTGACTGGCACTTTGGTCGTGCCGATCTTCAGTTGGCCTTTCCACATCGCTCGCGCTGCCATCTCACACCGCCTCTTCCGATTCGCGCGCTGTCACACAACCGGGACAAAGCAATTCCATCGTCACCGTTTCCTGTACGCATAGTGAACAGACGGTACCATCGCAATCGAGACAGTATCCGCCCGTTTGATATGCATACGAATGACTGCACACCGAACAAGTTTCGGTGCCGCCTTCAAACCACCACCACGGAGCAGAACCGTTCGGTTTCGCTTTAACCTTTGAACGGCTGCCGGCGCCTCCACGCGCCGATTTATTCGACTTCGACGCCACGGTTTATGGCAATCCCTCGCGCCTTCATCACTAAATCATCGTCAGCGGGCTCCGCACCGCCAAGTACCGCCTGCACATGCTCCGTCGAGCGGCCCAGCGCGACTGCCAGTTTGTCCGCATCGCCGTCGAACGCGCCATCGCACAGGTTTTGGATTATTTCTCTAGCCTCGGCTTGATCGGTGCCTTTGTCGTCAACTTGCTGGTCGAGCATCGTCGTCCCTTCCCTCTGTTCTGTTCCAGATCACTTCGCTATGCGAATTAGAAAAGTGGCAAGTGAAATGCCAAAGAGACGAATCCGGTCAGCGGCAAGCGAGATGGAATCGCGCCTCCGTGTTTTATCTACTGATCGTGCGAGGAAGGACGCAATCTATACGAGTGGGGAAAAATGACCCCGTTCTCAAACGAATTAAGATCGTGTAAGATCCCGTTCACTCCCAACCGCCCGGAACTCCTTTCAAGTTCGATCGCCCTGCACTCACATGCCCAGTTCATTTTTGTGATGACGACGCGTTCGTGCGTTGCGTCGGACCTCCCTGAACGCGGTCTAGGAGAATCTCTGTCTAATGAGCCAGGAAAATCGGTCGCGCCGGGGTCGACCACGCCACGAAACTACCTCACCACTCGGACGACTGATTCTGGCGGCGATGAAACTTCTCGGACTGAGTTACAAAGACATCGTCCGCGAAAGTGAGCGACTGGCCCACGTCAATAACAATCCCGACATGCGAATCGGTAAGTCGACTCTCGGCAACATCATCAGCGGCAGTATTCATCAACCCGGCACAGCAAAACTCGACAGTCTCACAATCATCCTGAACCTTTCGCGTACGGAGACCGACGCGGCTATCGGTCTGCAACCGCAGCGTCGTTTGCGAGAACAATTGAAAACTCTGCGTGCACGAACTCGCGAGATCAATCCCGACGCAGTGACGCGCCATCGCAGCATCATGGTGCCGATCCTGCGCGACGATGCAAAGCTTTCGGAGTCACAGTTTCTCGAAGGCGCGTTGCAGGAATGGACCAGTGTCGAGGTGGAATATTTGAGTTCGCTGTACCCGCCTTATCTCGGCTATGTCGTTATAGGAGAACAGGATACGAACGCAGTACCGGTTGCTCCGCCGGGCAGTCGGGTGCTGGTGAACAAGCTCCTGACGAAGGTGCTGCCGCCGGAGAACGTCAGCTTTCACGAGCGCGAGTTGTTTTATGTGCTAACGCCGCGTGGACCAACCTGCGTGTATCTCGAGTACGCGCCCGGTGACAAGATTGTGCTGGTCCCGCATCCGCTGTCCGGCAATCTGCGCGAAGAGTTTGCGGCCAACGACGTGACCATCGTGGGCCAGGTGGTCGGGGTGCTCTATCCGGAATGACCGTTTTATTTGTCCGGGATGCTGAACAGAGTCGTAACGGGCGCGTGCAAGGCGTCAGTTATTCGTGGCCAATAAAAATCGTGCGGAGTCGTGTGAATATTCCCTGATGCCGTACGAAAAACTTTAACCAGCGTGGATACGCGAGCGAACGTGATAACGTGCGCCGCTTTTCAACCTCCCGTGAGTTCATCTAGCCCGCGGCAAAATATCGGAACTCGCCCAAGTTTATTAACCTGAGTCGAAGCTGTTCTCGCGGCAACGAACAGTTCTACGTTTGGGTTTTTACCGTGGCGGCCGGTAGTACACTGAAGTCCCTTCGCAACAAGTGCAATATCACTGTGCGACAGGTCGAACAAGCAAGCGTCAGGATCGCCGACGCTAAAGGCGACAAGCGCTTCCGCATCTCGAATGGCTGGTTGGCCCAACTCGAAAACGGCAAATCCGAACCAAGCATCTGCAAACTTTTCACGCTAAGCGTGATCTATCACGCAAACTTTCACGACCTCGCGCGGCTTTACAAGGTCGACATCGATGAGATCGAGAGCTACGAGTCGATTGCCAATCCCGACGTCACGCAGTTGCGTCCCGAGACGCGCGACGAAAGAGTGTTCAATGTCGCGCGCGGGTCAACGGGTCTCGTGCCGCAGCTCACAACGCCGGAAGTGAAAGAACGGTCTCACATTCGGCATGCCTACGTAGGCCTGACGGATTACATGATGTACCCATTGATCAGGCCGGGTGCGCTGGTGGAGATCGATACCACTCAGAACAGCATCCGCAACGCCGCTGCCTGGCATAACGAATTCGACCGCCCGATATTCTTCATTGAATTGCACGAGGGATACGCGTGCGGCTGGTGCGAGCTGCAGGGCAATCAACTGCTGATCCTGCCACATCACTCGTCGCCATCGAGTGTTCGCCGTTTCATTTATCCGCGAGAAGCGGAGATCTTCGGCCGTGTTGTCGGCTACACCACTCGCTGTGTCGATCCGGAACCGCACGTGCTGGAACGTGCTTCGGATTCCAAGCAGCGGTTGCGATCGTCAAGCCGGTGACTGAATCAAAAACGATAACGAAACTCGCGTCTGCTTGGAATACCAAGCAGATTCACGTTTTTGTGTAGCGTGTGCCGAAATCTTCGTAGAGTCGCCGAGGTTCATAACCGGGACGAAACTGATGCGACCGCAGCCGTATCGCGAACTCTCGTGGCTTGCGTCTGAAGTCAGACCATTTTTGCGTCTTCACGCCGGCAGTTACGTGTGCATTGTTGCCGGCTCGTTTCTCGTTCTTCTCGATCCACTGATCATCCGCCTCCTGATCGACGACGTAATTCCGCAGCGGCGCTTTAGTTGGCTGCCACTCGTCGCCGTCGCGCTGTTTCTTACCTACATGGGCCGTCTTGGACTCGATGCTCTCGCGGGACTGCTGAACGTCTGCGCAGTGCAGAAGATGTCGTTTCACGCGCGCTTGAAACTGCTGCGTCATGTGCAACGACTCTCGGCCAATTACCACGACAACACACCGGTGGGCGACACATTGCATCGTTTGCAAATCGACGTCGATCAGGCAGCGACCCTCACGGGAGAGGTGATCCCAACGGTGTTACGAATGTTGACAATGTTCGTGGTCGTACTATCGGCAATGCTCGTTCTGAATTATCGTCTCGCGCTTGTCGTGATACCGCTGGTTCCGGTCTTCATTCTGGTCCGGCGGCGGTTTCACCATCAGCTACGGTCTGCTTCCGATTCCGTGCAGCGGGAATCGAGCAAAGTGATCGGGTTTCTCGACGAACATCTGGCCGCGATTCTTCAGATCCAACTGCTTTCGTGCGAACAAAGAGAGGCGCGACGGTTTGCTCGTCTTTCGGCGGCCGCAGTTCGCGCGCAGGTCAAACGACGCGGCACGGAGATGTTCTTCAGCGTGGTGCTCTACTTGATTATCGTTATGGGCATCGCGAGTGTGCTGTGTTACGGCGGTTACCAGGTGATGGTGGGGACGTTAACCGCGGGAAGTCTGGTGGCGTTTTATGGCTATACGCTTCAATTGTTCTCGCCCTTGTATGGCGCGATCGAGATCTATTCGAAGTTGCAGCGCGCGGCAGCGAGTGTGCGGCGTCTTATTGAGATTGCCGATGCTGAAGTCGCCGTGAATGATAAACCGGCAGCCGTCGTTCTGCGACCGGGCACGCCTGCCGCTGTCGAGTTGAAGAATGTTTGTTTCGGTTACCACAGCGACCGACCCGTGCTGAATGCTTTGAGCATGCAGGTGAATCGCGGGGAACGAGTCGCGGTCGCCGGCAGCAGTGGCATTGGCAAAAGCACAATCGGACGGTTGGTCGCGCGACTGTACGACGCTCAGGATGGGACTGTTTTCGTCGCCGGCAGTGACATTCGCGACATCAAACTCAAGAGCCTGCGATCGTCAGTAATTCTCGTGCCTCAGGATCCCGTTTTGTTCGATTTGACCCTGCGTGAGAATTTGCTCTATGGAAACGCAACCGCCACGGTCGACGAGCTTGAACGCGTGAGCGAGGTGGCGCAGTTGAGACAGGTGATCGACCGTCTGCCGAAAGGTTGGGACGAACCACTTGGTCCGCGCGGCAACCGCCTCTCCGGCGGCGAACGTCAACGAGTAGCGCTCGCACGCGCGCTACTGCAACGCCCGAGCGTCTTAATTCTTGACGAGTGTACCTCCGCACTCGACGCGCTGACCGAAACACGTTTACTCGCGAGTCTGAACGACTTCCTGCACGACGTCACAACCATCATGATCTCGCATCGGCCGCTGCCGACTAGTTGGGCCGACCGCGTCGTAAACATCGAACTCCAATAGCACCTTGCTTGGAATTACAAGCAAGCGCACTCACTTCTCGACGACACGATGGTCCGGAATGCCCAGAAAAATCGAAGTCGCTTGGAATACTAAGCAGAGCGAAATTTTTTTCACCCGCTTCTTGTAACACGCGTACAGTGTCGCGCGAATCGTCAACCAATCGGTTGTGCGCGGCGTCAGGCTTTCCCCCAAAGCTCACGAACAAACCTACAGAGTTTCAACTGAACGCTTCGGATTAACGTCGATGAGTGCACTTGCGGGGATACTCAATTTTGATCGAGCGCCTGGCGAATGTCACGCACTTGTTTGGGACGGGCGGTTGGATAATCGCGCCGAGTTGATTTCGCAACTTGGAAATCGCGTCGAGCAGTCGTCAACCGACGTCGACATTGTGATGGCGTCGTACTTGAACTGGGGCATAGATTTTCTCCCTCATTTGATCGGCGACTTCGCCCTTTCCTTGTGGGACCAAACCACACGGACGTTGATCCTGGCGCGCGACGCATTCGGAACACGACCGATCTACTACCGCGCGAATCCGCACGGCATCACGTGGTCGTCGGATCTCGCTTCTCTGCTGGACGTTGAGAAACTCGAAATCGATCGTGAATACGTCGCTTCCTATCTGAACGGCGCTCCCGATCTGGAGCGGACGGCTTACAAGAACATCCACTCTGTGCGACCCGGATCAGCGTTGATCATTCGCGACCATCGAATCGAGAAGCACGAGTTCTGGCGGCCCCATGTCAAACGAGAGGTTCGTTACCGTTCCGATTCAGAATACGAAGAACACTTTTGCGATCTGTTTCGCGATGCGGTTCGTTGTCGGCTGCGATCGGATGGTCCTGTTTGGGCGGAGCTGAGTGGCGGTCTCGACTCGTCGGCGATCGTGTGCATAGCCGATCAGATCGCCGGATCGTCGCAGATCGAAACCGTTTCTTACGTCTACGACAATTCTCGCGCCTCAGACGAGCGGCGTTTCATTGCAGCAGTCGAAGCACAGAGAGGCCGCGCGGGACATCATTTTCACGAGGACGATTCCGTAGGACGGTTTGTGAATTTAGACGTCGCCTCGATCGTTAGACCAAACCCCACTTACCGCTTTACCGCACGACACGATTGGGTGCGACGGCAGATGCAGGAAACCGGCAGTAGCGTGTTGCTCTCCGGAATCGGCGGCGACAACTTACTGTGGAGCGGCGCTGAAACCTCGCCGGAACTCGCGGACCTGCTGGTCCAGCTAAAGCTGCCGTCGCTACATCGCGCGGTCAAGCTGTGGAGCCGTGCAACGCGAGATTCGTACGCCGCGACGTTGTGGCGCGGCGCGGTGTTGCCCTGTGTGAAACCCTCACTGCCAGGCACATCCGCGCTAATCGACCGCGATTTTGCGAAACAGATGCAGCTTCAGGAGCGCAAAACACAGGCGATTGACGCGCAGGGTTTCAAGCTGCCGAGCGCACGTGCGCAGGCTTGCTTGTTGGCGTCGGTGGTTCGTGCGGTTGCGAGTTGCTACTACCTGGATCGCGTTGCCACTGAGTATCGCTTCCCGTTCCTGCACCGGCCGCTCGTCGAGTTCCTCCTTGCCGTTCCGATCGAACAGAAGCTACGGCCCGGCGAAAACCGATCGCTGCAGCGACGTGCGTTGAGGCATGTGTTGCCGGCGGCGATCCTGAGGCGGCAAAGCAAGCGGTGTTCGACCGAAGCGCTGTGTCGCACGCTTGCGGCCAACTGGCGCGAAGTCGAGCCGTTGTTCAAAGCGCCGCTGGTGTGCGAGTACGGCTTCGTCGATCCAAAAGCGTTTGCCGACGCCGCGAGGTTGATCCGGCACGGCTTGCAGAATCCCGGCGGAGAACTGGTGGGCGTACTTTCGGTCGAGCTTTGGTTACGAGGGCTCGAGTCGAACAGAGCATCGTCGTTGCGAGAGGTGAAATTGGCAAGCTGAGAGAAGGAGCACGTCAATGACCAATAGTGATGGACCGTCTTACCGTGTCGCCTCCGATGTTTGTTTCAGCACAGACGCCGAGGGAACGATCATTCTCGACGTCCAGGGCGGGAAGTTTCACAGCTTGATTCAGGGCGGGAGCAAGGCGTGGTCCATTCTCACTGCACACCGCCAGGGAATCACGCAGAAAGAACTCGTCGATCAGTTGATGGTCCATGACGAAGAGTGCGCGCAGGAGCCACGCGACAAAGTCGATTCAGCCATCCAGCGCATCCTGCAACAACTCATGCGCGACGGATTGCTCACGACGGACCAGTCATACAATCGTTCAACCCTGGAAACTCTCAAGTGTCGCTTGTGTGAAGCCGGCGCGACTGCCGTTCGCCACACGAGCAACACGTTGATCCGTTTTCGGAGTGTGCCGGCGGCCGCGTTCATTGAATTTGTGTTCTACGAGGTGATCCGCAGATTCGGCGGCTTCTATGCGCGGCACAAGATCATTCGTCAGTGGCCCATCGCGAACGCGCGCCGGAACGACGACATTGACCTGCCTGGACTGTGCGAGGCGGTGCACACGGCGGCCGTCTGGTATCCAAAACAAACATTGTGTTTGCAGAAGGCTTCGGTGACGACGAGCCTGTTGCGCCAGCACGGCTTTCAGGCCGACATGAAGATCGGTGTGCGCAAACAACCGTTTCATGCTCACGCCTGGGTCGAAGTTGATGGCCAGGTTGTGGGCGACCATCAAAACGTCCGCAAGTATTTCAAAGAAATTGCAAGCTGGTAAGGCAAAAGCACGAAGCACGAGGATCGCCATGAGTGGGATCGGAACAATATTCAGCTTTGACGACGCACCTGTCAGTAAAGAACGGTTGCAGTTACTGAGCGAGAGCCTGTCGGCTCGTGGGTCGGACGGCATCTTCTCGTTTTGCGCGGCAACGGTCGGCATGTGTTTCAGCGCCCTGCACACTACGCGCGAATCGTGGTCCGAGAAGCAGCCGTTGATCACCGCTGACGGGAACGTGCTCGTGATGGACGGAATCCTGTTCAATCGCGAGGAGCTGATTGATTTGCTGCGCCTCGCGCCCGACGACGATCGGACGGATGCGGGCATTGTGAGTGCGGGACTGCGAAAGCATGGCGCCGGCTTCCTGGCGAAAATCGCCGGCGACTTCGCGATCGTTCACTACGATCGCAGATCTAACAGTCTGCTGCTCGCGCGAGATCCATTCGGGATGCGGCAGTTGTATTACCACCAGCAGCGAGACGAGCTGTTGGTCGCGTCAGATCTCGCCGCACTAATCAAAGTTGCCGGCAGGCCTGCCGAATTGGACCAGGAATACATTTGCACTTACCTGGTGACGGTTCCCGAGGTCGGAAGAACACCATATCGCGGCTTCTATCCCGTACAACCCGGACACCTGATCCTGGCGCGTAATCGACAACTCACCACGAGCCGGTTCTGGCACCCTGAGTCGATCAAGGAGATTGTTTACCAAACAGACAGTGAGTACGAGGAACACTGTCGCCACCTGATGACGGAGGGAGTGCGTCAGTGTCTGCGGACCGACGATCGTCCGATCTGGTCAACGTTGAGTGGCGGTCTCGACTCTAGCACTGTCGTTTGTCTCGCCCATAAATTGATTCGGAGCGGTAAGGCGGAGACCAGGGAGCTGCAAAGCGTTTCGATTGTGTTTGACGAAGCGCGGTCCGCCGACGAGCGACGATTCATTCGCGCGGTAGAAGAGCAGGTGGGCCACGCCGGGATTCACCTGAGCGATGATTCCTACTGGCTGGCGATCCCGTCGCCTGAGAGCGCGTTTCTGCGCGTGCCGACGCCGCTGCTTTGCGTTCCGGGACGGCAGGATCGAATCCGGGAACTAATGATCGAACAAGGCGCGCGCGTGTTGCTCAACGGGTTGGGAGGCGACCAGATCTTCTGGAACATGCCGATACCGTCGCCGCAGATGTCAACCCAGCTACTGAACCTCGAGTTCACCGCGCTGCATCAAGCCACGAAAGCGTGGAGCCGCGCGTTCAAACAACCTTACCTGCACACGCTATGGAAGATGTCGTTCCTGCCATTCATGCCGGACGTGGTAAAGGCTTTGTTTCAGCCCAAACTGTTGATTCCGGAGTGGCTCGATCGAGACTTTGCGCGCCGGATGCGGTTACGCGAGCGAACGCTCGAACCTCGCGATCCATACGGGTTCGACGGTCCCGGCAAGCAAATCCAATCCGGTGTTTTCCAGCAGCTCATTCGCATGATCGCGAGTGGAGAATTCGCGGAACGAGACGGCATCGAATGGAGAGCGCCACTGCTGTACCGTCCTCTCGTCGAATTCGCTTTCGCAATCCCGTTCGAACAGAAGTTGCGGCCCGGCGAGATCCGGTCGCTGATGCGGAGAGCATTGCGGAACGACTTGCCTGAAAGAGTCCTCCATCGCCCGGGCAAGGGAGAGATCAGCGAAGCGATGCACAAAGGATTGCTGAGGCAAAGCAGCACAATCGATCAACTGCTTGCCGATCCACTGGTTTGTTCACTTGGCTATGTAGATCGAGAACGACTGCGGTCAGCCGTCAGCCTGGCAAAACACGGCGCGAAACTGAATGTTGGCGCACTACTCAACACAATATCGCTGGAGATCTGGCTGCAGTCGTTTCGACACCACGGTGGGATCCTGAACTCGACCAGCAACGCAAACGCGGGTTCGATCTTGCCGCTGTTGTCACAACCTGCAAACGCCTGAGTTGATTCTTGAAGAAAGGAGGAAGCGGCCATGACTCACGAAGCATTTGAAGCGGTCGACCTCGGTCACGCGGAAGAATTGATCGAAATCGGCATGCATGAAACGGACGAAGAAATGTGGCTGAAGTTTACGCCGGGAGCGACGCCTTACGTCGAGTTTGAGTAGATACAACGAAACATCAAATTGGCTTCATGAAGCGGATCCGTCAGAACAATCTGAGAAAGGAGACCAGGCAGATGACTTACGAATCTTTCGAAGTGGTGGAGTTGGGCAAGGCCGAGGTCGAAATCGAAATCGGCAACTTGAACGCGCCCGAGGAAGTCGATCGAAAATTCCTCGATTCCGTCGCGCCATACGTTGAATTCGACGAGTAACGCGAGAACAAGTGATGAGCAGGAGACAGTCATCTGTCTCCTGCCTGTCACGGGATCAGTTGCGCGGTGGTCACTTCGTTTTTGCTGACTGGTTTGGTTGCCGGTTCAGCAGAAACTCATCAAACCAGTTGAATATGTGTTCGTACATGTCGAGCACATTTCCCGGAGATTCGATGGAGTGGCCTTCGGCGAGATAACGGACGAGCTTTGCGCGTTTTCCCAGGCGATTCAACGCAACAAAGAACTGTTCGGCCTCGGAAAGCGGATGAGCGTCGAGCTCTCCGTGGATCATTAGCAGTGGCGTCGTGACTTTATCGACGTGAACGTATGGACTGTTTCGCAAGTACCGATCGAGGTCTTTCCATGGAGGCACACCCATACGCATTTGGTGCGCTTCCACAAGAAACG
The DNA here is from genome assembly GCA_025923035.1 of Pyrinomonadaceae bacterium. Lineage (GTDB taxonomy): Bacteria > Acidobacteriota > Blastocatellia > Pyrinomonadales > Pyrinomonadaceae > PSRF01. The sequence continues at coordinate 23,017 of JAICGQ010000001.1, forward strand.
GCGCCCACAGCGGATTGGGTACATCGCTAAAGCGATACCGGATGTCAAGTCGGCCATAAGCACTCAGCAGATCGTTGACGCCGGCTAATGCTACAGCAGCTTTGAAGCGTCCGGTCTGCGTTACCAGGGCGTAAACGCTATAACCACCGTAGCTAAAGCCCATGAGACCGGTGCGATCGGGATCGGCAATCCCCATTTCCACAACCTTCTCGACGGCTGGTTTTACACCCTTATCAAGTTCCAGCATGGGATCACTTTGCACTCCCATTGGTGCAAGAGGAACGCTCGGATAGAGCACGGCGTAACCATGGCCCGCGAGAACCAATGGATCCGGGTAATCGCGCGACCTCCATTTATACGGATTCGCCCAATCGCCCGTCGGCGGTACACTGCCGCCGTAAACAGAAACTACTAACGGGTATCGATGTCCGGCCGTGTAACCATAGGGCAGGAGTAGAGCTCCGGAAAGCTGTTTACCCTCCGCTGTTTGATATTGAATGGTGCGATATTGAGGCTTTGCGATGGCGTCGAGTTGCCGGTTCAAAGAAACCAATGTGATCGACTTGGGACCATGTGCGCGCGCGTCGAGTAAACGAAGCTCTGTGTTCTCGCTTTCGTAAGCGAGCAATCGGCGTTTAGGTGAATAGCCCGCGAAGACGCTTCCGGCCGGCATCGTACCGAGCTTAACGGGTGCACCGCCGATAAGGTCCAACCGTAGAAGTTCAGAGCCGCCGGCACTTGACTGCGTAATGACGAGATGATCGGTAGGTCGATGGGCATCGGCAGGACGCGGCGAAACGATCGATGCTGCATCACTCAGGGCTTTTGCTGTTCGCGCTGCCGGATCTATGGCCCACACGCGTCCGGTGCTCGCACCGGCCATCAGATTTGAGTTTTGAATCTTGAAGAGTGACCGCGGAGACTGGGCCATCTCGCCCGTTAGCTTGTGATAAGAACCGGCGGAAGAGACGATCCACCAGTCGCGCTTCGCGGTCTCGCGGCTGTTGTCCAGAGCAAAGCCTCGCACGTCCTTAAGAGAGACTTCCGCGTCCAGGCTGGATCTGTCTCCCGCGTAGCCGTAAACCAGAAGGTCTCCGCTGGCGGACCATTGGACGTCCTCCGCGGTCAGGAACTGCTTATCGCCTGGGTCGTATTTGACTGCCGCCACTGCTTCCGGTTTTTCCTGATCTCCGCGCACGTTGAAAACGGCGGGCGCGACGTCGTTGACTGACGTTCCGATGAAAGCGAAGGTAGAACCCGACGGCGCCCATCGCATTGACGTTGGTATCACTGCCAACGAGAAAGTCGCCGGTCGCACGTTCGGCACCCATGCCGGGACCGTATTTGTTTTAGTCAGATTTGCGACGCCGAGTCTTAACCTCGTGATGTCTTCGGTGCGTGGCGGTCTGTCCGGATCTACTGTGCTCGGATAATCCGTTGCGAGAATTGCGGCTGATTTATGGTCCGGCGAGATTGAAACGATGCGTTGCGAGAGACGCGTCTCGATAAGCGGGATACGCGTTACGATCCGCGTCTTGTTCGTGGCCAGGTCAATCAAACTCAGGCTCACATTCTTCTGTTGAGCTGATGGGTGCTCCACTTGCTCCGTATCGAGAATGCTGGCAGTGACACCGCGGCCGCGCTTCACATCAGCCATCGCTTTAGCGGCGATGCGGAACGTTCGTTCACTCTCGTCCATGGCGAGAGAGCGTATGCCCGGAGGCAGGACTCCCAGTAGCAGTTGATTCGATCCGAGCCACGCGATCGTCGACGTTTTGTTTTCGAGCGTCTCGATCGAGAGGCCAAGATCCACGCCATCGGTCGTACAGGCGCGCAGGCGTTGAGTGCTGAGATCGTAAACGTACGCGCGCACGTTATCGCCGCGCGTGGAGACCATAGCCAGCCGCTTGCCATCAGGTGACCATAGAGGGTTCCAGTAACCCGCGTGAACTGCTTCGCCACGCGTAACATTGATTAGTGTCTTGCCGTCAGTTGATGCGAGCCAAACATCGCTGCGTTCCAGTCCTCCCAGATATCCGGGTTCATACGACTCCCCCACCTTCTTGGGTCTCTGGATAACGATGGCCGCCCACATGCCATCGGGCGAGAACGCTGTTGCTTTGATGGCGTGCACCGTGAGCAGATCCTGAGGAACCATTGCGCGGCCGGGCGCGTTGGGTTGTGATCTCGCGACATCACCTGGCCTGATGAGAACCAGTGCGACACAAAGAACCGGCAGCAGCAGATGATGGCGCGCGCGCGCGCTTGGTTTGCGGTACATGGTCGTCTTTGTCCTCAGAACATGAGCTTCAAAGCGAACTGCATCGAGCGTGGTCCACCAATCTGATACAGCGGATTGAATCCGCCGGTCGCGCCGCCGCTTCCAAGACTGCGCCCAAACATGGTTTGAGAGAACCCGAATGCCGTGTTCAAACTATTGCCTGAATAAACCGTGCCGACGGGATCCGCGAAGTTTGGGTGATTAAAAATATTGAATGCTTCGGTACGAAACTGAAGCCGCAGCCGATCTTTCAAACGAAAGTCGCGGCGGAAGGCGAGATCGAGTTGGTAGACCGGGAACCCTCTCAGGAAATTGCGCGGAAGATTACCTTGTCGATTCTCCACGGGCGCCAGAAACGGACCAACTTGCGGACGTGGGTTGCCGGGGATCGTTACCGTCTGATTGTTAAATCGCATTCCACCCGGAGCTTTCGGATCTTCGAGGTAGAGCGGTATTCCTTCGATAAGATCCGGCCGAAAGCTGAAAGTACCAAACCCGATATTGCGCGAGTAGACAATGTTTACGGGACCAGCAGATCGGCCGGTGAAGATCGTGTCGACCGACCAATCCTTCAACAGTTCACGGCCGACGCCTCCGAAAGCTGGAGCGGGAATGTTGTACGTAAGGGCGGCGGAAAACTGGTGCCGGATGTCGAAGTCCGATGGTCCTCTATCGATCTGCGGATCGAGCTTGTCACTTGGCGTCAGGAAGGCTGCATCACTTGATACGTTGTCGAGCGACTCGGAAAACGTGTATGAGACCAGCGCCTGGAAACCTCGAGAAAGTCGACGACGAAACTGAAGCTGCAGTGAGTTGTAATCCGACGTAGCCGCATTCCTGCTGACGTCCACTATCTGGAACTTCGGGTTCGGATTGAAGTAACGCTCCATCCGCAGTAGCTCCCGTCCTTTGGCGGCGACGTAAGCCACGCTGGCTACCTGACTGGCCCCGAGAGACTGATCTACCGTGACGTTCCATTGATAAGTGCGTGGCAACTTCAGATGCGGATCAGCGACAAAGATAGTGCTGGTAAACGGTTGATCGAGACTGAACGGTGGAGGCGTGGCCGCCGCTGCATTCAGCGGGTATGGCGTTAATGACGAGCCGCGCGAGCGGGAATAAGGAAAACTGGTGAACGCGTTGCCCAGGAAACCCGAGCCGAGATCGTAGAAGATACCCCAGCCGCCGCGAATGACGGTCGCTGAGTTTGTGTGCTCTCTCAGGTGATAGGCAATGCCGATGCGTGGTCCAAAGTTTCCATACGTCGTCTCATAGAGCGGCGTGCCGAGAGGTGCGATCGCAAACGTCGCCGGATTATCCAAACCCGTACCGCTTATAAGCTCCTTCTCTCCTTTCGGCGCGGGGTTAATTTCCCATCGCACGCCGTACGTCAGCGTTAATTGTCGCGACAGCTTCCATGTGTCCTGGAAGTAGGTGGAGATGTTGTGAAAGATGGCTGAGTTGGGATCGGCGGCGGTTGCACTTGCAGCCAACGTGATTCCGGAAGCAGCCGTACCCGGAGTAGCAGCCCCGTTCGCGTCCAGCACTGACAAGAACGTGATGGTTTGACCATAGACTCGACTTCCCCAGTAAGGTGACATCCTGCGGTAATCGCCGCCGAACTTGAACTGATGATTGCCCTTACTCATCGAAGCGTTACCAACCACGTTATGTTGGCGCTGCAAGTTGTCGTTGAGTCTGCCGATCGTGAGCACGGGGTTGCGGCCGCCAAGCGCGACAAGAAAGAACAACAAACTATCGTTCGAAGAGAAAGGCGCCGGAAATAAAGCACTCTCGGGCGGCGGCGTTGCTCCGCCCAGACCGTCAATCAGAAACGCGCTGGTGCCACGGTTTCTGCTGTAGTTGTATCGAAAGTCCGCGGTCACCGCCGGTGAAGCAATGAATGTCACGCCTGACGTCAGCGTAAGCGTCTTGCTGCCGACGACGTTGACGTTATTCAACGGTGAGAGATTCGCGCCGCGTTGCTCCAATTCAGAAGGTGCATAGTTGAACCTGCCGAAGGCAGTCACTTTGCTGCTCAACACGTGGTCCATTCGCAGGCTGGTTGCGTCGAGCCGCGATGGATCGGAATAGCTTGCAACAAAGTCCGCCAGACCATTCACGCGGTCAGGCCCGGTCGGAAGCGGGTAGCCGTTCAGGATCGGTTTGACTCCGGCTGAAGCTACTTGCCGCGCCGCTCGCGACGGCACATCCGTCGCCGCGAAAAACGGTTGGCGGAGACGCAATGCTTCATACGAGAAAAAGAAGAAGGTGCGGTCGTGCCCGTCGTACCAAACCGGTCGGGTGCCTTCGCCCAAGCCCGGCAGTAGCAATGGACCACCAAACACACCGCCATAATTGTTCTGCCGCAACGCCGCCTTTCTGAGGCCGGGATTCGCATTTACAAACCAGTCAGTGGCATCGAGCACGTCATTGCGCAGGTACTCGAACAGCGTTCCGTTGTAAGAGTTGGTACCGGACCGGCTCGCAATCGTGACTTGCGCCCCCGGAGTTCGGCCAAACTCAGGCGCAAAGGTAGAAGTCAGAATCTTGAACTCCTGCACTGCATCAACGGACACCAGGTTGCTCGTGCCGCCCGAGACGCTGAAACCCGGTAACGAACCCGTACTGCTTTGACCGATGTTGCCGGCGGGAATGATGCCGATGTTTGCGCTTACGCCATCGACCGTAAAGTAGTTTGCGTTGGCACGTTGACCGTTGACGCTGAACTGCCCCTGGTCAGTCACGGACGTCTTCGTCAACACAACTCCCGGCGAGAGCGTGATCAGCGACTGAAAACTCCGGCCATTCAGCGGCAGGTTTCCGACAAACTGCTGGTCCACTATCGTGCCGACCGCGGGCGATTGATCGAGTAGCGGCGGCGTGGACAGTACGTCCACTGATGAGCTGCTCAACGAACCGACTTTAAGAGCAATGTTGATCTTCACCTGGTCGTTGACGTTTAGAACGACGTCCGGAACTTCCGCAGTCGTGAATCCCTCGCGCTCGGCCTTGACGGTGTAAATGCCCGGCGGCAGTAACGGCACGACAAACTCGCCTTCTCGATTTGTGATCGCGGATCGTTGGAAGCCCTGCGCGATGCTGATCACGGCGACGTTGGCGCCCGGCACGACCGCGTCGTTTTGATCCGTAACCGTACCGCTAAGCGTAGCGGTCGCGCCTTGTCCATAAACAGTGATCGATACCGATTGAAATGCGACGAAGAGGAGGAGAACTAAAACGCCGGTGAGCAGACGCAGAGCGGAGCATGGCGAGGTAAGTACCGGCGTTTCGTCATTTGTTTCGTGATAACGAGGACAGAAGGCAGACGAGCAGACTTCTGGGGTTCTGGGCATCGCGAGTTTCTCCTGTGGTCAAGACGCTTCCGGGCAGAGCGTGTTTGAGATTCGCTTTCGTCTGTCCCGGAATCCGCACTGACGAAAACGCTACTGGGCTCTCCGCAAAACCAATCCTCACTCAACCGGGAGCTTCACAGGGCCAGATGCGAACCAAGACTCGCGGCATTCACTTGCCGTAAGTCTCGATTCGCTGGGCCAACCCTGTTGCACTTGCCGACGATCGCCAGAACGACGATTTCAGCTCCGTGGCAGAACTTCTCGACGAGATCGTGAAAGCGCTTCGCACCGCGTCGTTGTTCGCGAGTGCCAGCTTGTGCAACCTCTCGACCGCCAGCGCCAGATCTCCGTCGCTTCCGATCACCATACTGTCCATAACTTCCGATTCCGCGCCGGCGAAAAAGATCGGCTGCAGTTCGCGGCGCAACAATGCCGTCTCGCGTTCAAAGGCTGCCGCCTGCTCGCGCACCATTGCCAGCCACTTTGCGCGTGCATCCGGCGCAACGGTGCGCATGTCGACATTCGCAAACCTGTTGATGAGCTGCTTTAAAGCGATGGCGTGAAAAAGCGCGTCGTAAGCACGCTTCACTACGCGTGAAGAGAACAACCGCACGGCCTCGTCTACATCACCGCCGGACGTTGAACTGTTTCTCGATAAGTAGTAGCGCAGCTCGCGGTCTACGGCGACAGTGCTCGCCGTCGCTTCTGATGGATGTATCGAGATCGCACCGGGCTTCGCGGCGCGTTGTAGCGCCTCGTCCACCGTGCGGACGTCGATCGTCACCGCCGGGTTCTGGCTCACCGGCGCCAGCGCGCGCAGCAGCTCATTCTTTCGTTGCTCGGTCTCAACAATCCCCTCAACGCGCAACGACCCACCTGCGTTGCGCGTGAGGGCAACTTGCTCATTCCGGTCGGCCTTCGCCTGATTGAGCAAGTAAGCTACGTCGACTTCCAGCTCGGCCGAGGCTACGGCTGGGGTCGACGCGCTCGTCAGCGGAAGGACACGGCTAGAGGTGAGGTCCCGGTGCGCCCAGTCGCCGGTCCTGCTCGTTGGTCTTGCCCCTCCTGTCAGTTCCGGTTCCACCTCAAACACGGCTTTGTTCACAGCCTTGCTGGGCACGAGCTCGAAGCTCGCCTCGGCGAACCGGTATTCACGCAAGTCTCCGCCGCGCTGGACCAGCAACGTCTGCTCGATCGGACGCAGATCAGACTGGTTCAAGGTGAGCGTGGCTTTCAGCAGACGACTGGCCCCAATCGCCCGCTCTTTTTCATAAGTCAGAACGTAACTCGTCGACCGGCGCTCGACCATCACCGCCGATGGTTCGGCAATCAGACTGGCGAAAACTCGCGCAGACGGATCGAGCAGCCACACGTTGTCCAAAGAGACCAACAGATCCGCGGGGTCCGCGGGCGCGACTTGCGGTTGTGGCTTGGCGCCGTGGTGATAAACGACGCGCGCGCCATCCGCCTTTTGCCATGTGCCGGCGACGAGATGGTTTGTTTCATCGTAGAGTCTCTGCGCGCGATCGCCCGTGGCATGGTTCTGCCAGATCTCGATCCGTCGTCGCGACACAACTGCTCCTTCCGGCGAACGACGCTCTTCCAGATTGATCAGGCGATGACTGGCGCGATCGCTTGGCTGGGCAACTGTCTGCTCGGCCACCGCTGCACGTTCCAACAAAATCCCGGCCGTCATTGCGGGCTCAGACCGGTTGTTCCAAATCAGAAAACCGGCAAGCAACAGCGCGACAACCATGACGGCCACAAAACCAGGCCGCGTCCATATCCGACGCCGATCGAATGGTCCTGACAACAGCGAGAGACCCGCACCAACCGTCGTGTCGCTTTCCGCTGTATCAACCGCGCGAGTCCGCTTGAATCCAGGCCAAAGTTTTTTGGTCCATGACCGGAGAAGATCGACCGCACGATGAGTCGTCACCGTTGACTCAACCGTTTCGTCGACGGTCTGGACCAAAGCAAGGGGTGAGGACAAGCCGCTGGCGTTGATCATTTCTTCGTCAGAAATCTCTACGGGCAAAGGATCCTTATAAATAACCCGAAGACTCGATCCGTTCAGTCGCAAAAATGCCGCCAATGTGCGGCCCTCGCTCAATGCGATCCAGGCCCACTGTTCGGATTCAGATCCCTTGCCACTGCTGAAGAAAAGCAGTTGCACGCCTTGCTCGCTGGTTATCTCGATAAACTCAACCGGCTCGTCCGGGTTCAGGTTGAGATCCACTTCCGTCCGTTCCGAAGAGACCGGCAACGAACTCAACGGCAAACCGTTTACGGCGATGCGCAACTCCTGCGGTTTGTGTTCGCTGATCGCTCGCAGGTGACGTCCGAGCTTCTTGCGCACATCCACCGGGCCGCCGCCCGACGCACCGCCGCCGCTGCCGCTGAAAGGTGGTTCATCACTGTCAGAGGAATCAGACGACACTTCCGTCTGACCACGCTGCGCGAGCAGCGGCAGACCCAACACGCTGTTCACTGCATCCAGACACGATCGACAACTGACGATATGAGCGAGTGTCGGCGTGGTCAGGCAGTCCGTATTGCCGAACGAGTAAATCCCGTGCAGTTGATGCGGAGTCAGACATGGTCCCTTACAGGAAAGAAAGATCATCTGCCGCAACTCACTCAACGGTTCGCCGCTCGAACCAAAACTCCTAATCGCGGCGCGTTCAGCAAGGCGTCTCGCATCGACGAAACGCAAACGTCCAGGCTCGTTCATGAACAACTTCACCTCACGACGCGCCAGTCGTTGCCACTGGTCCACACAGTGACGCGAGCTGCACAACACGCCGGCGATTTCGGTCGGGAAGTAATCATGAAAGAACCGCAGTATAAGGACGCTGCCGGCGCGCGAGGATTCCTTGCGCGCGCAGGCGTACGAGCAGATCTGCTGCAACTCTTCGAAGGCCTGCATGCGGCGCGGGGGTTCAATTGCCGTCCAACCCAACGTGAGCGAGTCGAAATCGGCAACCGAGAGCGCCGTGTCCTGCAGGCGTTGCGCTTGGCGACTCATTCGCGAGGTATGCATGTAGCGCAACATTCGTCTCAGGTATCCGTCGATGTTCTCAATCTGTTCCAGACCGGTGCGCCCGAGCATGAATTGGACAAACGCATCCTGCACCAGATCTTCGGCGGCCTCGTGATTCTGGTTGGTCAGGCGCAGGGCCCACGCGAGCAAACTTTCGTATCGCTCGGTGAACAACTGCTCTCGTCTATCTTCTGGTCGTATCGCCGCTCGGCGCTGATCCAGCATTCGTGTTCTGGGCTTTCTGGATTAGTCCGTCAGGGCTACTGGACTGGAACCCGTTTTTGTTCTCAACCGTTACGTCGACTGTGTAGCTTCCGAAAGAGCGAGTGAAAGTTACATGTCACTTACAATGTGTGGTTTGGGGGGCCGGATCTCAAAAATTATTTTGTGGGTAACATGAACAGGTGCAAGGATTTACGTGAGATGCGGACACACCAACGCCCTCGGAATCGCTGCCTCAAAAAATCAGTGCGCCCCGACGGATATCACACCAACTTTTAGGTGAAAAGAACGGCATCAGAAGCCGGGCGAGTGACAACTTCTTTCGGTGGTCTAGGCCACTGGTCTCGTTCTTTTCAGCCGCGATCACCTCACACCGAGACGTCAAGCATCCCGAGTGATCGCATAGACTACCTAAGCGTTCGCTAATACTTCCGGTGGACCACAATCCACCTTTGCCAGCAATGCTATACCCAACAGAGTATAGCGTGCAAGGATAAACTTTTGAGGGCTTTTAAGAATGAACGGCGAGACCCGACAACGACCCCACGTGAATCCGGCCGATTTGGCGGCGCACATTATCGCAGCCACTTATCCCTGTCAAGGCAGAACTCAGCCAGGCGTGTTAGAATTCACCAGCACCCAACCGGACCTCAAGCCATGGCGAAGATCGATCTGAGAGAACTAGTCTTTCTGCTGCGCGACAGGGAGAGCCCTACGCATAGACTCCTGAGCGCGTGGGCGAGTGTGCCGATGTTGTTGATGCTCGAGGAGGATTGGGAAAAGGGCCCACTGGTGATGGTTGGGTTTTCAGACCGGATGATGTGGCCGCTGCTTCCGCCCGGCACTTTGCTCCGACTGAATTCGCAGGCGCGAAAGATCGAGGATGGTCCGTGGCTGGAGTTTGAGCGTCCCATCTACCTGATCGAATGCAGAGACAGGTTCTACTGTTGTCACGCGCAGCGAAGAGGCGACACGTTGCGTTTGATCTCGCATCTCGAGTCGCCTGCTCCGCCGTCGATTACTGTTCCTATCAAAGAAGCGCGCGTACGTGGTCAACTCAAACCGGTATTCCGGCCATTGCCGACGCGCGGCACGCCCGCCGGCCGTCTACAACGCACCAATCAGACCAACTAAGAGACTAGCGCCACGAGTACGTCGGCACTCTTGCTGCTCGTACGCCATAGATCTCTTCAAACTTGCGCCACGTCTTGATCGTCGTCAACGAACGCGACGGCGCGTACCCCAGCCGTTCCGCTTTGATCGCCAGTCCGGCATAACTCAGTGTGGTCCTGGTCTTCTGTTTCAAGCGCACGAGCGTGCGCGGCAGACATTGATTCCTGCCGATGCGCATCAATCTCATCTGCGTCATGAAATCCTTGTCGGGGAATAGTAACTCCGCCGCAAAGATCTCGGCTCCGATCTCGAGCGTTTTACCGAGGTTCGACTGATCGCAATATGAGATGCCCAGGTGTCGATCGCGATAGAAATGTTTCAACTCATGCGCCATCGTAAACACTTTCGGATCCTGCGGCAGACCGCTCGCGAGCATCACCGTCGTTCCGAGCTCATCGCAGATAAACGCGCCGCGGAGATTCCGCAGGCGATAGGGCCAGTCGTCGATCACGATTCCATTCTTTTCATAAATGCGGCGCAGGTCACTTTCGACGACGCGCGGCGACTGCAAACCGAATTCGGCGCGTACTTGCCGGGCAAGTTGTTTTAGATCTTCGTAATAAGCTTGTTGGTTCACTTGTGTTTGCCTCCTTTCCTTCCGGCGCGTGGTCGAGTTTTTCCTTGATAGATCCCGCGCGCCTTTCGGAACTCGGCGTACTTTCTCAACTCTTCCACATCGGAAGGATGCAGTTGTCTGGCTGTGCGCAGTAGTGCTTTGAGGTTTTCGTCTTCATCGTCGTCGATCATGTCTTCAGGGAAGAACGACATCATCGAGACGCCGAAGAAGCGTGAGATTCTTTCGAGGTCTTTGAGACTGGGCCGGTACGTTCCAGTTTCCCATCTGGAGATGGTATTCGACGCGACTTTCAGATGCGCGGCAAGTGCTTCCTGGGAGAGTCCTTCGCCGCTGTTGTAGTTAACGCGCAGATCTTTAATTCGTGCTGCGACGTGGTCGAGCAGGTCCATTGCGGTTCCTCTTTTCTCATCCTGAATGAGGACGACATTTAACTAATATCGTTGACAAGGAGAGAAGGCCTGCGTATTATACGCGAGCAGCAAATTAATTCAATCGGTTTCGATCAAAGGGTGGCCCGGAAACAATTCTCATCGTTGTGGTGAGACGTGGCTCTAAACGATTTAACTTAGACCAGTACCTCACAAATGAATAATCCGTTCTACCGAAAACGCACCTTTCTCGCATCCGTTTCAACCGGTCATACGTCTTACATACTCACGGAAGTCGAATCCAGTCGTGGTGGTGAGTACAAGTGGGGCACTTGCATGGTGACGATCGCTGATTGTCGCCGGCGGATACAACTCGAATTCTTTCTCGGCACCGTACGCGCGCGGCGCGAGAGTTTACGAAAACTCGACCTGCTGCTGAAAGTGCTCAGCTCGTTTCGCAAAGTGCTGCTCGCCGAGGCGCAGTTGATCAGCGAGTACGAACGAGCCGAGCGGCGCGGCAAAACGGTCAACAAACCAAAACAAGACAACAAGGATTAAGCGAAATCTCGCAGCCGCCGTGGTGTAACCAAACCCACCCCCACGGTGTCTTATAGATAGGTCGGGCTCTCCCTCGAAAACGCGGGAGTTGCCCGGCCGAGTTTTTCTGTAATGACACGTGTCACGCACGTGCAAGTTCAAGGAGGTTGAATGAAAGGAAAGTACATGCGAAGGATCGGCGGCATCGTTCTCGGTGCGGTCATGCTGTTTGGTGTCATGCTCGCTACGGCGGCCGATACCCAGGCACAGAGCCGCCGTCGACGAGTGGTGATCGTTCGCCCTAACCCCTATCGCATCTACCGTCCGTTTGGTTGGTGGAACTACGGGTACCCATGGGGATACGACCGGTTTGGTTACGATCCATGGTCACCATATGGCTTCCGCTATCGCCAGTACGTCTTCGACAACAGCGAGGAAGCTGTTGAGAAGGGCTACGAACGTGGCTTCAAGACTGGCAAAGACGATGGTAAGAAGGCGAAGAGCTACAGTCCTCAACGTTCGGACTACTTCAAGGACGCCGGGTTCGGCAACTTTGCAGAGTATTACCGCAACGGCTTCTCGCGAGGTTATGGCGAGGGGTACAAAGTAGGGGCTGATGAACGCGCCCGCAAGAACGCTGGATAACAATTTAATCGTCAATAAACAAATGCCGCGGCAGAAACGTCGCGGCATTTTTGTTTACTTCCCGTTTCCCGCTATGTTTTCGGTAAGCCTTCGATCGCTCTCACCGGTCGAACTTCAACCGTCCCGATACGCGCGCTGGGAAGCCGGCCCGCAATCTCGACTGCTTCTTCCATGCTCCTGGCTTCGACCATGAAATAACCGCCGATCTGTTCACGCGTCTCCGCAAACGGACCATCGGTAACGAGTCTCTTGCCGTCGCGCACCGTGACGCTGATCGTCTCTGAACTCGGATGCAGCGGCGACGCGTCGATGTACTGCCCGTTCTTATTCAGCTCGTGACAATACTGAATCGACTCGTTCAGCAACTGCACACGATAACCTTCCTCGATCTCGCTCTCATCAACGTGATGAATCAACAGCAGATATTTCATTCGTCGTTCCTATTTCAGTAGTTTCGAAACGTCCAGCACTTGTTCGGGACGCGCGCGTACCCAGTAGTTCTCCGTCAGGTGGACCCAACGCACCGTTCCCGTCGTATCGATCAAAAACTCCGCGGGCCGCGAGATGTCGTGTCCGCCTTCACCGGCGCCGGCATGAACCAGGTCGTAACGCCGGATCGCCTCGACATTCGGATCGGAAAGAATCGGAAACGTATAACCCTGCTGCTGTGCGAGGTTGCGCGACGCTTCCGGAGTATCGACGCTGATCGCCACCGGACGAATTCCCTGCGCGTTCAACTGCTCGATGTTCTGTTGAATACCCCGCAACTCGGAGTTGCAGGATGGTCACCAGTAACCACGATAAAAAACCAGCAACACGCCTTTCGGCGGAGTTCCATTGATCGGCGTCGAAAGCAGCTCGTTCAATGAAACAGCTTTTCCGCCGGTATCATTGAGCGTAAAGTCCGGCGCCTTCTGTCCGACTTGCGGCGCGCCTTTCGATGCCGGCAGCGCACGCCCGCCGACAAAGAAACCAACCAGAAACAGCGCAATCACGACGACGCCCAAAGTCGTGACAATCGCAGCCACGACCTTCGAGCGCCGTCGATCACTCGCGAACGCGCGTCGCACGCCGAGGAACAGCAACCCTGCCGCGACGGCGAAGATCAACAGGTTCGCCCAGGGGAAGTCGCGCGTCACCGGATACCAAACAAAGACAGCGAGGTAACTAAAAACTCCTACCACGCTCAACACGAAACCGAGCCACAACGGCCAGTTGAATCGTCGTACATTCATAAGTCGCACGCCTTATAAATCGACCAGTCCCTTGAAACCGCCGTACGCCATTCGCTTGACGTCGAACGGCATCGGTCCCCCTTTCATCATCTTTTCCAGGCGCGAATCGGCCATCACCTTCTTGTTCACTTTGTCGCGGTGAGCGCGGGATTTAAAGACGATGAATGAGAAGAGCACGACTTCACCCGGTTTCGGTTTCGCCAACTTGGTAAAAGGGACACCGAACTTCACGTCGAGGTCGTCGCCAATTGCCTCGACGTATTCAAGCGCACCATGCTCTTTCCAGACCTTTCCGGCTTTCTGAGCCATGCTGCGATATGCCGTGAGGTTTTTCTCGGGAACGGAAAGTACAAATCCATCAACGTATCTCATGTGTTGTCCTCGTCAGATGATTTTGGTTTACGCGGAACCGTGCGCGCCTGCCTGCTCGACGTTGACCATCCAGGGGATGCCGAAACGATCGACGCACATGCCAAAGCCTGCGGCCCAGAACGTCGGTTGATACGGCATTTGCACCTGTCCGTTCTCCGAGAGCGCGTTGAAGATCTGTTCGCCCTTGGCCGGGTCCTGGAGTGATAACGAAACGGAAATCCCCTGAGGTTGTTGATAGTGTCCCGGAGGTGCGTCAGAGGCCATCACTCTCGTCTCGCCGATCAGCAGACTTGCGTGAAGGACTTTCTGCGCCCATTCCGCCGGAACTGTATCGCAGGCGGGGCTGCCTTCGAACGGCATACTCATTTCGATCTTGGCGCCCAATGCCTGTTCGTAAAACTTCAGGGCTTCGGCACAGTTGCCATTGAACATCAGGTACGGGTTTACGAGCATTGTCTTTCTCCTTTCAAATTCGGACGTGATAATTGCTTAGCGATGCGGATACACACGCCACCGCTCATATGCGATACACAGCAACAACAGAAGAATTACGAACGGCGCTATCGCCATTCGCACGCCGTCGCCCATTATCGTTACGACAACGGCGCCGACCATGACGATCGCCAATCCCAACGCGGCAAGTGGCGTTAAATACTGTCTGTTCTTTAAAAGGCCAGGCAGGATCAGCCCGAGTGCGCCCAGCACTTCGACGACGCCAATGAAGCGAATGAACCAGCCGGGCAACATCACCTGGTTAGGCGAGCCCTGCTGTATCAGGACGTCGAGCGGCATGATCAACTTTGTGCCGCCCGCGAACAGGAACAACAGCGCGAGCAACACCTGGAGGATCCAAAGTACGACATTCATCTCGATTCGTTTCCTTTACTAGAAACTAACTTCGCAATGGGAGCAGCTCGCGCAGTCGAGCATCGCGCAAGTAAAGTCCGAGCCAGATCAGAACGCCGAACGTCACGGCGAAGACGACGCCAAATGCACCATCGCCCAAACGTCCCACGTGAGTGGCGACGGCGCCGCCGAGATATCCGGTCAGCAGAATTGCGCCCAGCATCGCAGTCCGTGGAACCAGGTAGAGCACGGTGCAGGCAATCAAGATTATTCCGAGAGGTATGATTACGCTCTCAGAATAACCGAGTTTGACCGTCCCTTCTACAACCGGCGCGGGCTTGAACAACTTCGCCACGCCGTCCACTAACAAAAACAGTGCGGGGAGCCAACTCACAATCCGTCCGGCCCAAACACCCTTCGCGGGCACTGGACCTGCCTGAACATTCGCTACCATAAACATCTCTCCTTACATGCGCCTGAATCAGACGCTCTAACGTCAAGGCGTTAAATCAAGGGCCGCCCTGAAACTGCCGTCCATGTAAAAAGGCACTGACACGTGCTCGTGATCGACGAGCCATTTGCCCTCCGTTCTCTGAAAACCGATCGTCACACGGACCCAGTGATCGTTCTTCTGACCCTGCTTGCTGGTACCGCTGATATGGTTCATGCAGTAAGCGAAGGCCGCGTCAGTGCCCGCTAGTATTTTCAATCCGGTGATCTCAACGCCGATTGGACCATCGAACGTCTTGAACCATTCTGCGAGGTTCTGTCTCGCCGTCTCTTTGCCGCGATTCTCCAGCGGCGGCGCGAGATCGAATTGCACGACGTCGTCAGCGTAATGCGATACACACCGATCGGCGTCTTTATTTCGGAGCCCCTCGCCGTAGTCTTCTATGATTGCGCGAATCTCCGCCTCGTCGGTTGTTCTGTCTGTACCTTGGGCCGCTTTCATATCTTCTCCCCTCTTGAAGCTAATTTGCGGACGTTGGCAGACCGTTAATCTCGAGCACCGGGCGGATTTCGATCGTGCCCACTTTGGCTACCGGAATTCGTTCGGCGATGCTCATTGCCTCGTCCAGGTTGGGGGCTTCAATCAAGTAATAACCACCGAGTTGTTCGCGCGTCTCTGCAAACGGACCATCGGTTACCAACCGTTTGCCGTTGCGCACACGAACGCTCGTCGCAGTCGCTACCGGATGCAGCGGACCGGCGGAAACGTAGTTGCCGCGTTCGCTGAGATCGCGCGCGAGTTGCGCCGACTCGACATAGCAGTGTTCCCGTTCGCTGTCGCTCAGCGCCTGTTCGTCGAGATAAACCAGCAACATGTATCTCATGATTGTGTGCCTCCAATGATAAATCGAACGGGAAGGCCCAGGATCGACACTTCAATGTAGTTTTTTTTATTATCAAACATGCCTCCGAACCCCAACGTTGCTGTCGACGCTGTGTATCGTTCTGATTGGGGACGGATTGTTGCGACCCTCATACGCCAATTTGGAGATTTCGAACTCGCCGAAGACGCTGCCCAGGAAGCATTCACAGCCGCCGTCGACCAATGGCGCACCGAAGGCGTACCCGATTCTCCGCGCGCCTGGATTATTCAAACAGCCAAACACAAAGCCATCGATCGGCTGCGGCGTCAGACCCGTCTACAAGAAAAGCTCGAGGAGTTTCCGGAGCTTACCATTGAGCCGACCGTCGATGGTCCAGATCTCGACTTCGCGGAGATTCCTGACGATCGTCTGCGGCTGATATTCACATGCTGCCATCCGGCAATTTCACTGGAAGCCCAGGTCGCGCTGACGCTGCGCACTTTAGGCGGACTCCAGACCGACGAGATCGCCCGCGCCTTTCTGGTGCCCACCGCGACGATGGCCCAACGTCTCGTCCGTGCGAAACGAAAGATCCGCGACGCTGGAATTCCCTTTTCCATTCCCGACACGAGCGACATGCCGGAGCGGCTCGACGCCGTGCTCACCGCCATCTACCTGATCTTCAACGAAGGTTACGCGCCAACACGGGGCAAACCGCTCGTCAGGGCAGATCTCTGCGCTGAGGCAATCCGTCTTGCGCGCTTAGTCACAACCCTGTTGGAACCAAATCCGCCGGTTGAAGCAACTGCGCTACTCGCTCTGATGTTGCTGCACGATTCACGACGCGAAGCACGTCTCGACGATGAGGGGGATCTCGTCATTCTTGAAGAACAGGACCGCAGCCGTTGGAACAGGCCGCAGATCGATGAGGCGTTATCGCTTGTCAATCACAAGTTGAGCGGCGCGTCCGGTCCATATGCAATCGAAGCCGCGATCTCTGCCGAACACTGCAAAGCCGCTCGTGCCGAGGACACCGACTGGCGCAGAATCGTCAGACTCTACGATCTGCTCCACGAACTACTGCCGTCGCCAATCATCGCGCTCAACCGCGCGGTCGCGATCGGCATGGCTAATGGTCCATCATCGGCGCTTGCGCTGATAGACAACCTGTCAGCGTCAGGTGAACTCGACGGCTATCACCTTCTGCATGCCGCGCGCGCCGACATGCTGCGAAGACTGGGCGCGAACCGCGAAGCGGCCGAGAGCTATGACGTCGCCCTCGGCCTCGTCAGTAACGACGGCGAGCGCCGCTTCCTCGAGCGACGCCTGCGCGAAGTCACCTCGAGCACTCACTAGATAGGTGGGCTCCCAAACTAGTTAAGCTCGCTCCGCGTTTCTAACCTTGTCCGCCGCCGGCGGCCATGGCCGCGAGGCGCTTGTCGATCTCTTCCGGCGTCACGTCTTCCTTGTGTGTGGCGACGGTCCAGATGTGACCGAAGGGATCTTCGAGGGTCCCGGATCGGTCACCGTAGAATTGATCCTGCAAGGCTTTCTTTTCGGTGCCGCCGGCCTCGAGTGCCTGCTTGAACATCGCGTCGCAGTCGTCGGTGTAAATCATCAGCCCGACTGCCGAACCGCCGATCGACTTCGGTCCCCTGTAACCCATTTCCGGATGTTCGTCGGAAAGCATGAACGCCGAGTCGCCGATCTTCATTTCGGCGTGCGCGATCTTTCCTTCATGTTCCATGCGAAACAGTTCGGTCGCGCCAAACGCTGCCTTGTAGTAATCGAGCGCCCTTGCGCCGTCATCGACAACCAAGTAAGGAGTTAACGAGTGATATCCCTCGGGAATCGGTTTTACGTCCGCCATGGTTATTTCCCTTTCGTCTGAATGTGTCTGTAGTACTACTTCAACAGTTTCTTCTTGTCGACAAACGCGATGACCGCGTCGTTGAATTCCTTGCTCTTTTCGAGGTGCAGAAAGTGGTCCACACCTTCCATCCACTGCAGCTCAAGATCGGGTGCCAGCCCTCTCAGAAACTGTTCGGTGTCAGGTGGCCAGAATGGCGATTTCGCGAGGATCGCCAACACTGGCACGTTGATCTTGTCTGAAGTGTAAAGCGAGTCGTCGTTCATCCTTTCCATCGCACTCACAAGCACATTCTGCGGAGTATTGGTGAACGACACCCAGATACGTTCCCGCTCATCAGCCGGAAGCAGCCCGGCCATCTGATCAAACATCGGCTTCGCAGCTTCTTTGTAACCGGGTGAGCGAAACGCGTTTAAGTATTGATCCCGCATCGCCTTGTCACCAAACGGACGTAACCCGCCGTCCACGATCACGATTGCGAGCGTCTTCTTTGGATACTTGCGATAGAACTGCCGGGCCACCGGCGTGCCCATGCTGTGACCGAGGATAACTCCCCGTTCGACTTTCGCATCTTTCATCACCGCGTCGATCGCCGCGGCGAAATGGTCCATCGTGTAGGCGAGTTCCGGTTTGTCACTCTTACCGTGTCCCGGCAAGTCGAGCGCGATCACTCTGCCGCGTTTTGCGAGGACTGGAATCTGCTTGCCCCAAGCCTCGAGATTCGAGCTCCATCCATGGACCAGCACAAACGCATCGCTTCCCTGTCCGTAACTCTGATAATGAATCTTCGCTCCGTTGAGCGTCGCAAACTTCGACTCACCGTCTTTCGCCGAAACCACCGCCGGCATCGCCACGAACAAAAGCAACAGTATGGGTAAGGTCTGTCTGAATTTACTACTCATTACATCTTCTCCCTGGTCGTATTTCTGACAATGACAAGCGTCATGTCGTCTGTGAGTGGACGCGGCGCCGCGAAGTCCTGCACCGCACCCAGAACTGAAAAGAGTACCGCCTCGGCCGAACCGCCTTGCGCGCGTCGAAACTCAGCCTCGAGACGTTCCCCGCCAAACTCCCGCTCGGCTTCATCAAACGATTCAAGAATGCCGTCCGAACAAACGAGCATCACGTCTTCAGATCGCAGTTGCACTGATCCACAAGCGAACGAAGCTGACGGCACGACGCCAAGCACGGGCCCGCCTTCGGAAAGCGATTCGAGCCGCGCATCCGCTCGTAACAACAATGCTGACGGGTGTCCTGCGCTGCAATAATCGAGCGTCCCGGTGCTGGAATCAAGTCGTCCGATGAACATCGTGCTCAACGGCTCGACTTCCGACAGACTGGCGACGTCGCGATTAACTGCGGCGGCAATCGCATGCGGCTCGCTGTTGACCGCGGTGTGCGTGCGAATCAGACCGATCAGATGCGTCACCCACATTCCCGCCGCAAGTCCTTTGCCGCCGATATCGCCGAGCGCAAACACCAGACCGCGATCGGTTTCTGCGACCGTGAAGAAATCGCCGGGCAAGTGACGCACGGCGAAAACTTCACTGGCGATGTCAAACGGTCCGTAATGAATCAAACTCGGCGCACACAAACGACGATGCACCTGCGCGGCCTCAAAGATCGCGGCGTTCAAATCAGCGTAATCCCTTTGTAGTGTCTCGAGCCGCTGCTCCAATTCGTTGCGCGGACTCAGCGCTGCCGCTGCGGACATATCTCGAAGTCCTCATCCAACAAATTTGTAGCCACTGCCATGAACGGTAAGAATGAAACGCGGCTCTTCCGGATTTGGTTCCAGCTTCTGCCTGAGATGAACGATGTGTGTGTCGACAGTACGTGTGGACGGATAATTCTCATATCCCCACACCGCATCGAGCAGTCGATCGCGACTCAACGTTTCCACCGGATGAGCGATGAAGTACGCCAGCAACGCAAACTCTTTCGCCGAGAGATCAACCAGATTTCCATTGCGCCTGACTTCGTTGCTGCGAACGTTGACCTCGATATCACTGAACTTGTAAACCTCCGGCGCCGCCGCCGGTGCTGAAACTCGACGCAACACGGCTTTGACGCGCGCCATCAGCTCCCGCACGGAAAACGGTTTAGTGACGTAATCATCAGCACCCAACTCCAGACCGACAACTTTGTCGATCTCCTGGCCGCGTGCGGTCAACATGATGATGGGCGTCGAGGGACGTTTTGCTTTCAGTTGTTTGCAAACGTCGAGGCCGCTCATGCGCGGCATCATGACGTCGAGCACGACGAGATCCGGGTTCTCAGATAACGCGCGTTCGAGTCCGCTGGCGCCGTCTTCCGCGCTGATGACTTCGTAACCTTCGTATTCGAAGTTGTCGCGCAGTCCGGCAACCATTGCGGGTTCATCTTCGACGATCAGAATCTTGCTTTTCATGACCTGCCCCCTTTGGCTTATTGGCGATTGTCGATTGCCAATTGCCGATTTTAAGACCCTGGAAGTTCAACCAGCACTGCAACAATCGGCAATCGGCAATTGCAAATCGGCAATCCTCAATCCCTCACGCAGCGCTGGTTCCCGGCTGCGGCCCTGCCAGCGGCAACGTCATCGTGAACTTACTTCCGCGTCCGGGCGCGCTTTCAACTTCGACATGACCGCCGTGAGCGTGCGTGATGTGTTGGACCAGCGACAAACCGAGTCCGCTTCCCTTCGTGTTGTGTACCAGCGGATCGCCGGTGCGATAAAACTTCTCGAAGATGCGCGCCTGATCGTTGCGATCGATCCCGATCCCTCGATCGACGACTTCGAGCTTCAGCACGGCGTTAACGCGATACAGCTTCACGCCCAGGAATTTGTCATGGTCGGAATATTTCAACGCGTTGTTGACCAGATTGACAAGCGCTCGCGCGATCGCTTCGCGGTCGACCCGAACCGGCGGAATGCTCGTGTCGATCTGTTGTTCCAGCGCGAAACCCTGTTGCTCGATCTGGTAGCGATACGAGTCGAGCGTATTGCGCACCAACTCGGCGATATCAGTTTCGCGAAAGTCGTACTCCTTGCGGCCCGCTTCGATACGCGAGAAGTCGAGGATGTTATTGATTAAGGCACTGAGCCGTTCACTTTCTTTGCGAATGATGCCGTAGTACTCGAGCTTCTTTTCCTGCGTTGTGATGCGCCCGAGTTCCAGCGTCTCCGCGTACAAGCGAATCAACGCCAACGGTGTGCGCAACTCGTGCGACACGTTCGATACGAAGTCAGACTTCAAGCGCGCCAGCGCCATCTGTTTGTTGACGCTGCGATACGTCAGCACCAGTCCGCCGGCCATGAAAATCGACAACACGCCGAGAATCAGCATGCTCTCCCGAACAAACCGGTTGCCGATCGCTTCCGCCGTTGTGCCCTGAAACTTGATGCCCATC
The DNA here is from genome assembly GCA_025923035.1 of Pyrinomonadaceae bacterium. GTDB lineage: Bacteria > Acidobacteriota > Blastocatellia > Pyrinomonadales > Pyrinomonadaceae > PSRF01. Next base: position 44,248 of record JAICGQ010000001.1, read on the forward strand.
GCCAGCCCGCGAAACGGATCGTCGAGCGTTTGCGAGACTTCAGGTTTACCCGTTCCCCATCCAGTTGACATTGCAAGAGGACGATCAGGTTCTGATTTTTGCGCGTCACCCGGATAGATCTTCATGGCCAGACGCTGATCCTTCTGCTCGTTCACTTGCCGTGCCGTTAGCTCGTGAAACATCGGTCCGCCGCGGTCGCCCTGATAGTCGTCAAATTTTTGCGACGTGAAGGCATCCAGAAACTCCGGAAAGAATTTGTCTTTCAGATAATCGGCGCCGAAGCGCGCGCCCCCCAGCACCATGCGTCCTTCAGATGAAGCCATTTTCGGAACCGTAAAGATCGCCGTAGTGGAATAACGCGGGGTGCCTGGTTCATGTCCTTCCCCGGCAAACCAGATTATCGGTTTTGGTTTCCGCTCGATCTGCTCGCCGAGGTACGAGCCTTCCAGGCTGAACCAGCCGTTGTACATATCGGCGAAGTCTTTAAGCTCGTCCTCTTTTCCGGGTTGGACCTCGACAATTGCTCCCTTTTTGGTCTCTTTGAAAACTTTGGAGTCGAAAAGGAAAACGTGATCGAACCAGGGGCTTTTCTGCAGGATGAGTCTGAGTTTAGCTCGTTTCTCCTCTTCTGAATCGGCGTCATTCGGGAAGGCGTTGCGTGCGTCTTCCGTCATGCGGTACGTCTCGCCGTTCAACTCTTTGATGCCGGTGTAAAGCAGGTACTGGAAATCGCGATGGATGAGCGCCTGAATCTTTCTGTCGCGCTTGATCGATTTGACGTGTTGAAAACTGACGTAAATGAGAGCCAGCGCCGGGAGCACCACAGCGAGTCCGAGCGTCAGGACAAGCCGGAACCGGGTGTTGCCTCCCAGGAACGCTCGTCGTTTTGACTTCATGTTCGCCTCCGTGAGATGTGACAAAGCGGGGCCGAGCATACGCTCAACGGCCGGGCGCTGTGTCAAGCTCAAGTAAAAATTTGTTAAGAGTTGTGAATTCGGCGGAGATTGTAATTCACAGCCTCTTGAGATCTTGAATCCGTTACCTTAAAGGCGTGACGCGCGCTGGCGGGAGGTACATGGAATACGGGATCCTGAAGCACGCGAATATTTCTTTGTTTATAGGCCGCCATGGTCTATAAACAGAGCGATGCCGATCGAAAGCCGCAACGTACGCTGGTGGCTGTTGTTAGGGGTCACTGCGATCGCCCTGTACCTCTGCTGGCGGATGGTTGAGCCGTTCCTCCGCGTTATCCTTTGGGCCACAGTCCTGGTCATCCTTTTTTACCCGGTGCACAGGCGGCTCGTGCAGCGAACCGGGCGACCGTGGCTGGCAGCGCTCATCTCGTGCGTTCTCGTCATTCTGATCATCCTCGTTCCCGTAACTCTGATCACGCTCGCGGTGATCAACGAACTCTCCGGCGCCGTCGACGCCCTACAGTCAGGCGTAAATTACATTCTCGATCCAAACTCGCCTCGCAGCGGACCATTGCTGAACTTTCTGAGCCGCTACATCGACGTCAACGAACTCCGCTCGCAGGAATTTTTCGTCGAGCGAATCCGCGGCGTCAGCGGACAACTCGCCGAACGAACGCTCGGTTTTATCGGCGGACTCGTCGGCGGAATCATTCAAACGTTTTTTGTAATCTTCACCATGTACTACCTCTTCCGCGACGGCGAGAACATCTCACGCACCGTTCGCGACTCACTCCCACTCGACCGAGAGCAATCCGACAGCATCATGTCGCGCACGCGTGAAGTGATCGACGCCAGCGTGTACGGCGTGATCACGATCGCCGCCATCCAGGGCACGCTTGGCGGTTTGGCTTTCTGGGCGCTGGGTATTCGTTCGGCCATCATCTGGGCAGTCGTGATGACGTTCTTGTCTATGGTGCCGATGCTCGGCGCGTTCATCGTTTGGGTCCCTGCCGCGCTCTATCTCGCACTCTCCGGCAACTATGTGAAGGCCATCATACTCGCGGCCTGGGGAACACTCGTGATCGGAATGATCGACAATTTCCTGCGTCCAAAGCTGGTCGGCAGCCGCACTCGCCTGCACGAATTGCTGATCTTTTTCTCCGTTTTGGGCGGATTGAATGTCTTCGGCGTGCTTGGCGTCGTGCTCGGACCAGTGGTGCTTGCGATCACGCTCGCTTTGATCGATGTTTACCGAACCGCCGGTCGATCCACAACTGCTGATAAGGCGTTGTGAGCCGCCCGAATGAGTGATATAAAACGCCTGTTCCCCCTAAATAACAGTTAGCCTCCGCTGTGAACACCGATCCAAAGGAGAGAGACTATGGGTTTCTTTGGTTTCATCTGGTGGCTGGTTATCGGGCTAATCGCAGGACTGCTGGCGCGTCTGATCATGCCCGGTAGAGATCCGATGGGCTTGATCGCGACGATACTTCTGGGAATTGTCGGCTCCATTCTCGGTGGCCTCGTCAGTATAGCAATCTGGGGCACCGAAAGAGGCGGCGGTATCCCTCGCGCCGGAATCATATTTTCGATCATCGGCGCGATCATCGTGCTCTGGATTTGGCGGATGATTAGAAGTCGCAGTGCGGTCACGTAAAAACTTCCACCGCCTAAGTGCCTGAACTGCCGGACATCGTCGTCTATATCGAGGCTCTCGAAAAACGCATTCAAGGCGCCATTCTGGAACGCGTCCGCGTAGCAAGTCCGTTTCTGCTGCGCACGGCAGTGCCGCCGTTATCGAGTGTCGAAGGTAAGAAGGTTGTCGAACTGCGGCGGCTGGGCAAACGGATCTGTTTCGGGTTCGAAAGTGACCTGTGGCTCGTTCTGCACCTGATGATCGCAGGACGGTTGCACTGGTACGACGATCGGGCAAAGGCGGCGAAAGCACGCGGGCTCGCGGCGTTTGAGTTCAGCACCGGCACGTTGACGCTGACCGAAGCAGGCACCCAAAAACGCGCGTCGCTTCACGTGGTCCAGGGTGAGGCGGGACTGCAAACTCTGAATCCCGGCGGACTGGAAGTTTTCGACGCTACGGCGGCAGAGTTTGCAGCGGCGCTCCAGAAGACGAACCATACCCTGAAACGCGCGCTTACTGATCCGCGCATCCTCAGCGGCATCGGCAACGCCTATTCCGACGAGATTCTGTTCGCCGCCCAACTTTCCCCGTTCACACTCACACAAAAACTCACTCCCGACGAGATTTCACGACTGTTCGACTCGGTGAAAACGACTCTCACGGACTGGGTAGACCGTTTGCGCGCGGATTATCGTGAGAAATTTCCGGAGAAAGTGACCGCGTTTCGGCCTGACATGGCCACGCACGGTCGTTACAAACAACCGTGTCCTCGCTGTGGCGCCAAAATCCAGCGCATTCGTTACGGATCGAACGAAACCAACTATTGCCCAACGTGCCAAACCGGCGGACGACTGCTCGCAGACCGCGCCCTGTCACGTCTTCTAAAAGACGACTGGCCGCGTACGCCCGAAGAGCTCGAAACTCTGACGAGATCTTGAGACCCGCACTTAGAACAAGTTAGGAAGGCGGCAAGTGAAACGCGCCCCCGCTGAAGCAAGAGCGGGGGCGTTGCCCCCTTCCTGACTTGTTCTTAACTTGGTACCAACAGATTATTCGTGAGTAGGTTCTTGTTCCACCTTCGAAAGGTGGCGAGTGGTCTGATCGGTGACGCTGAAAGGCGCCGGGATGAATTCGTTGGTTTCCGCCGGACGGAGGGTGCGGTGATTGGGGGCCGCATTCATTTCGGCGGCGGGGTTGGCTTCAAGGTTTTTAATGCGTCGCATCTCGCGTTCAATAAGCTCTGCCTGCTTCTTGCTAACGACCACGCCGTTGATGATCAACGCCACGCCCACGAAGAACGGAATAAAACCAGCGACCCAAAGCCGGCTCACGATCTCCGCCTCGTTCGGCGCGACGTTGCTGGCGACTCCCTGCATGAAGATGGCCAGGAAGATCGTCAACGCGACGCCGATGCTGCTCACGATCACGCCGGCCTTGATCTCGTTATAGCGCTTTACTTCCGGTGTGATCCCCAACCGGCGTTCCATCTCGAGCTTTCGCTGTTGCGCAATCTCGCCGGACCGGAACATCTCAGCGACCCACGTCTCGCTCCAGTCAAACTTCCTGTCGCTGTCTTTCACCGCCAGCACTTCGCGAACCGCCTCGAGATTGGCCCCGCAAAACGTGCAGAACTTCACATTGTCACTCTGGTTGGACGCGCAGCGCGGACAGATCATATTCACCTCTTTCGTAGGCTGAAGATTCTATCTCATTCGTATAATACGTTTCGATCTCGGTTTCAGGTGCGTTAATCTGTAGCACTGCTCATGAAGGCCATTCCCGCGGAAACCATCGCGCATTATCGCATCGTCGAACCCATCGGAGCCGGCGGTATGGGAATCGTCTATAAGGCGTTCGACAACAAGCTCCAGCGCGTCGTCGCACTGAAGGTCCTGCCGGCGGAGTACGTGTCACAACAGGATCGCCGCCGTCGTTTCTTCCAGGAAGCGCGCGCTGCGTCAGCGTTGAACCACCCTCACATCCTGACGATTTACGAAGTCGGCGAAGACGACGGCAAGCCATACATCGCGATGGAGTTCGTGGAAGGCGAAACGCTGCGCCAGAAGATCAAGGCCGCCAACGGCCTCCAGCTTCGCGAAACAATCGACATCGCGATCCAGATCGCCGCCGGACTTTCGCGCGCCCATGAGTTCGGCATCATTCACCGCGATCTCAAGCCCGAGAACCTGATGCTGAGTCGCGACGGCTACGCCAAGATTCTCGACTTCGGGCTCGCAAAACTGGTCGCCGAACGCGAACGCGCGCTCGCCGCCGACAGCGAACAGAAAACGCTGATTCGCGGAGTCGAAACCGAATCCGGCACATTGATGGGGACCGTGAACTACATGGCGCCCGAACAACTGCTGGGCCAACGAGTCGATCGTCGTTGCGACGTTTTCTCGTTTGGCGTGGTCCTGTGCGAAATGCTCACCGGCATGGCGCCGTTCGTTCACGACAATCGCATCGACACCATGCACGCGATCCTCCATCGCGATCCCCGGCTGCCGGGCTCAGGCGGAACCGAGCTTCCGATCGACGTCCAACGCATCCTCACGAAAGCGCTCGCAAAGACGCCGAAGGATCGTTATCAATCGGTCGACGAATTCGCCGCCGAACTCAAGGCTCTCAAACGCGAACTCGAACTCGGCAAAACGCTACCCGTCGCTCCCAAAACCCGACTCGTGCTGAAGCGAGTCGTTGCCGGCGCGCAAGCGATCGACTACGAGAAAGAGCTCAACGAAGCGCAGTTCAAAGCCGTGACGACAACCGAAGGACCGCTGCTGATCGTCGCAGGCGCAGGCACAGGCAAGACTCGCACGCTGGTCTATCGTGTGGCGCGTCTGGTCGAGATCGGCGCCAAACCCGAGTCGATCCTGTTGTTAACGTTCACGCGCCGGGCGGCCTCGAGCATGCTGACCCGCGCCGCCGCACTCGCCGACGCGCGCTGCCAGCGAGTTTCCGGCGGAACGTTTCACTCGTTGGGCCATTCCGTACTACGCAAGTACCCGGAATTCGCGGGCGTACAACGCAACTTTACCGTGCTGGACCAGAGCGACACGGAAGATTTGATCGATCTCCTGCGCCGCCAAATCAAAATTACAAGCGATCGTCATTTTCCACGCAGACGCACCATCGCCGCAATCTTCAGCATGATGGTCAACAAGGTCCAGACGCTGAAGCAGGTGCTCAATAACGAATACCCGCAGTTCGCCGACGAGCGCCGCAACCTCGACACCCTCTTCAAGTCGTTCGAAGAGTACAAACGCGCGCGCCACATGTTGACCTACGACGATCTGCTCGTGCGCTTTCGTGAAGCGCTCGAATCGAGCCAGGAGCTGCGCGAGCGACTGTCAGACCAGTATCGCTACATCATGGTCGACGAGTACCAGGACACGAACAAACTCCAGGCGCAGATCGTGAAACTGATGACCGCACGGCACGAAAACGTCGCTGTCGTCGGCGACGAGTTTCAATCGATCTATTCGTTTCGCGGGGCGAGCCATCGAAACATGCTCGAGTTTCCGAAGCTGTTCCCGGCGGCGCAAATCATCAAGCTGGAAGAGAACTTCCGCAGCACGCAACCGATACTCGACGTCGCCAATGCCATCATCGCGGACGTCAAGGAGAGCTACAAGAAACGCCTCTATTCGCGAATCGAAGGCGGGCAACCGCCGGTGGTGGTCAGCGCGCGCGACGAGAACGAACAGTCGCGGTTCGTGGCCCAACGTATCGACGAGTTGCGTCAGGAAGGCGTGCCGCTGCGCGAGATCGCGGTGCTGTTTCGATCGAGCTCGCATTCGTTCGATCTCGAGATCGAACTCGGCAAGCACAACATTCCGTTCCGAAAATTCGGCGGGATGCGTTTTGCCGAGTCGGCGCACATCAAAGACGCGCTGGCGTTTTTACGCGTGGTAGTGAAACCTTCCGACACACTTTCGTGGTTCCGGTCGCTGAAGTTGATCGATCACATCGGCGACGCGACTGTGTATCAGATCCTCGAACACCTCGGCGTCGATAAAAAAGAGTTCCGCTCGGCGCGAACCAAAGGCGCGCTTTTCAAGAAACTGCATCGCTTTCCCGGTCGCGCCGGCTATCAGGCGCAACTAACGCGTCTCGCACGCGTATTCACTACTGTTTGCGAAAGCAAATCGCCGAGCGAACAACTCTCGGCCGTTTTACGTTTTTATCGTCCGTTGCTGAAGAACAAGTACGACGACGTTCAGCGCCGCAGCCGCGATCTCGAACACCTGCAAACAATCGCGAAGCGCTACAAGACCGCCGCGAAGTTGCTCGAAGACGTCGCGCTCGATCCAACTGAAGCAGTCCAGGGAGGCGCGTCGCGAAACGGCGGCGGGTTTGTGACGCTCTCGACAGTGCATTCGGCGAAAGGTCTCGAATGGGACAACCTGTTTGTGATTTGGATGACTGACGGCTGGTTTCCGGCAAATCGTTTTCAGGACGAGTTTGACGATTTTGAAGAGGAGCGGCGGTTGTTGTACGTCGCCACAACGCGCGCGAAACGCGAATTGCATTTTGTTTACCCGGCAGTAAACGTCTACTACGGCCCGGAAACAGACGGCTCGCCGACGTTGTCGCGATTTCTCGAACCGATTGCGCCGTCAATCCTGCAACACGCTTCGCTATTGGACGGAAACTAGCTTTTACGTAAACTGTCCGCGGTCGCTAACACACTAAAGATGACTCTCGGCACAGAATGGCTCATTGATGCAAGCGGTTGTGACCCAGCGGCGCTTGCAGACATCAATCGCTTACAGGCAGTTTTCACTCGGATCATCGACGATCTCGATCTGCACGTTCTCGGACAGATCGCGTGGCATAAGTTCGACTCGCCCGGCGGCGTCACCGGACTTGCGATGCTCTCGGAATCACATCTCGCCTGTCATACGTACCCTGAGTTTCGCGCCGCGACCTTCAACCTCTATTGCTGTCGCGACCGCGCGAACTGGCCGTGGGAGCAGATGTTGAAGGAGATGCTGGGTGCGGTTGAAGTAGACGTTCGCACGTTCGAACGAACCGCCCTTCAAGCTGGAGGGGCTGCTCGATGAGTGCCCTCGTCGCAAACTGCCCGTCGTGCGGCGGGCCGATTCAATTCAAGAGCGGCCAATCGATCGTCGTGATCTGCGAATACTGCCATTCGGCAGTCGCGCGCACGGATCGCGACCTGAAAGATCTCGGCAAAGTCGCGGAACTGGTCGAGACCGGATCGCCGCTCGACGTCGGCCTTCGCGGTAAATGGAAAGACATCAATTTCGAACTGACTGGCCGCGCGCAACTCGGTCACGAGATGGGCGGCCAGTGGGACGAGTGGTACGCGACGTTTTCAAACGGCTGGCTCGGCTGGCTCGCCGAAGCGCAGGGCCGCTTCTATCTCACGTTTCAGTATCCGATTCCGGAAGGCGCGCAAGTTCCGCAGTTCGATCAGCTTCAACTCGGACAAAGCGTTCCCGGCCTTCCCTGGCCCACGCCGCTGATCGTCGCCGAAACCGGACGCGCGACCGCGCGCGGCGCGAAAGGCGAGATTCCTTACCTGCTGACGCCCGGTGAAACGTACTACTACGCCGATCTTTCCGGCGTGAACGGCGCGTTCGGCACACTCGACTACAACCAATCACCGCCGCTGGTCTTCCTGGGCCAACAAGTCACGCTGGCGGAACTCGGAATCACCACCACACGTGCGCCCGAACGTGAAGAGCGTCGCGTCGGCGCCGCGCAGGTGAGTTGTCCAAACTGCGCGGGACCGCTCGAACTCCGCGCGCCCGACAAAACAGAACGCGTTACCTGTCCGAACTGCAGTTCGTTACTCGACGTCAACCAGGGGCAGCTTCAATTTCTCAAAGCACTCGCAAAGCCGCGAGTGGAACCGCTCATTCCCATCGGCACAACCGGCGACACGCCCGAAGGCCAGATGACGGTGATCGGAATGATGGAGCGCAGCGTGACGATCGACGGCATCCAGTACTTCTGGAGTGAGTACCTGCTCTACAACCCGCAGATCGGTTTTCGCTGGTTGGTCCATAGCGACTATCACTGGAACTACGTGCAGGCTGTTCCCCCGGGTGAGGTCGACGAAGCAGGAAAGTACGCCGGCTTTCGTGGCTCGAAATACAAGATCTTTCAGGACGCGCAGGCGAAAGTCGAAACTGTGCTCGGTGAGTTTTACTGGCGCGTTGAAGCCGGCGAGCAGGTGCGGGGCGTCGATTACGTCGCGCCGCCTTACATGCTTTCCAAAGAAGTATCGACTGTCTACGTCAGCGACCCGAACAATCCGGAGAAAACGCGACGCGCCACCGGCGAGATCAACTGGTCACTCGGAACGTATGTGCCGGTACAGCAGATCGAAAAAGCTTTCAATGTGACGGGACTGCCGCGTCCTTCGGGCATTGCGCCGAATCAACCTTACAAACATAAGTGGATTTACAAGTACTGGGTTCTGTTCATCGGCGTCCTGCTTTTGCTGGGCCTGCTCATGTTCGCTGTTTTCGGATCGGAGAAGGAAGTTTTCAAACAAACAGTGACGCTCGATGCGTTGCAGAATGCTGACGCCACCTCGGTCTTCTTCAGTGAGCCTTTCGAGTTAGCGGGCCGGCGAAACATTCGCATCATCGGCGAGTCGCCGGTGCAGAACACGTGGGTTTATCTCGAAGGCGATCTGATTAACGACGAAACCGGCGTGGTCCAGTCGTTTCCGATCGACATTTCTTATTACTCGGGAGTCGAAGACGGCGAGTCGTGGAGCGAAGGCGACCGCACTGATTCGGCGTACACGTCGGCGATGCCGGGCGGACGATACGTGCTGCGTCTCGAGGGACAGTGGGAGAAGTGGCAGGAGCCGGCGGTAGTTTCGCTCACGATCCAGCAAAACGTGACCCACGGGTTCAACTGGCTGCTCGCGCTGATCGCTATTTCGATTGGACCAATCGTGATGGGCATCTATCACATCAGTTTC
>JAICGQ010000002.1 GCA_025923035.1 Pyrinomonadaceae bacterium
TCGGTGACGTGCGGTAACGATAGACAGTATTTGCGTACTTGTTCGAGGTCCATAGGTTTTGTGCTTGGTACTTAGTGCTTTGTACTTTGTTTTGGAGTTCCAAGGTTTCCAACCAGGAACAAAGCTCAAAGTTCAAAGCACAAAGCTCAAAGTTCTACTTCTTCATCAACTCCAGCACGGTCGCGGTGGTTGCTTTCACGCCCGTGCGTAGTGTTGGCTCCGGGACGGGGGCGAAGAGTGCGGAGTGCAGACCGGGAAGCGGAGCGCCCGTTTCGCGATAGGCCTTCACCTTCTCCGGAGCGGAGGCGCCGAGCCAGATGATCGTCGCCGGAATCTTCTGGTCCAAACTCAAGTAGCCAAAGTCTTCACTCGCCATCATCGGCGGCATCTGCACCACATTCTCTGCGCCAAGCGCACGTTGCAGCGCAGGCATGAGCCGTTCAAGCAACTTCGGTTCGTTGTAAGTCGACTTCGTTCCCTCGCTCACCTTAATGATCGGCCCGCGATCTTCAGGAATGCCTGCCGACAAAACCGCGGCCTTCACGATGCGTTCGATCGACGCGAGGATCTTCTGTCGCACATCTTCTTTGTAAGTGCGCACCGTCAGCTGGAGATTCACTTCGTCCGGAATGATGTTGTAACGCGTGCCGCCGTGAATCGAGCCGACAGTCACAACAGCCGGTTCGAGCGGCGAATTTTCACGACTAACGATCGTCTGCAACGCCAACACGACTTGCGCCGCCACAACCACCGGATCCTTCGTCGTCTCCGGCGCGGAACCATGACCGCCGATGCCGCGGATCTTGATGTCGATCGACGTCGCACTCGCCATCGCATAACCCGGCGTGTAACCGATCTTTCCGGTTTCGATGTCAGGTTTGTCGTGCAGGGCGATCGCAAAGTCAGGTTGCGGGAAACGCGTGTAGAGGTTGTCTTTCAACAGCGCGCGAGCGCCGTCTCCGGTTTCTTCACCGGGCTGACCGAGCAGGACCAGCGTCCCTTGCCACTGCGATTTCAGTTCGCTGAGTATCTTCGCGGTCGCGAGCAGGCTCGTCATGTGAATGTCGTGTCCGCAGGCGTGCATCACGCCGACTTCCACGCCTGCATCGTTCTTCACGCGCACCGTGCTCGCGTACGGCACGCCGGTTTTTTCCTCGACCGGGAGCGCGTCGAGTTCCGTGCGGAGGAGGACGGTTGGACCAGCGCCGTTTTTCATCACGGCGACAACGCCGTAGCCGGTCCAGTCGGCGTTGTCAAACTTGCCGAGACGTTCGGTGACGGTGTAGCCCAGCTTGCGCAGCTCGCCGGCGAAGAACAGCGACGTCTTCTCTTCGCGGTGCGACAGCTCGGGTGCGGCGTGAAGCATCTTGTACGTCGACAACATCGACGCCATGTCGCGTTGGATCATGGCGTCGATTGAGAGCTGTTGGGCGTTGATCGTTAGGGGCAGCAGCAGGTAAAACAGCAGGGAAGCTTTTCGCATTGGCGGAGTATAGTGGAACCCTGCTGCTAACGTGAAGATCCTGTCTAACTGACCTTACGCAAAAGGGAAATTAAGGAATCCTTTTAACTGACCTTCCGCAAGCGCGAGAAACGCGTAAAGAACACGAATGTTTTAGCTCGCGCCGGTAGGTTGAGTGAGACTGAACCAGTTGCCCGAGTTGTCGCGGAATACGGCTTCGATCCCGTACGGGCGTTCGGCCGGTTCGGAGATAAACTGCACGCCTTTCGCTTTCATCTCTTCGTAAGTGGCGCGGCAATCGCTTGTATTGAACACGCCCGCGCCGAGCACGCCTTTCGCGAGCAGCGAGCGCACTGTGTTTGAAGTTTCCTCGTCCATCAGCATGCCGGGTTTCGGTTCCATGAGGATGATTTCGAAATGCGGATCGTCGTTAGTGCACATCGTGAGCCAGCGGAAATCCGGCCCAACCATCGCGTCGGTGTGAACGCGAAACCCCAACTTATCCCGGTAAAATTCCAAAGCTTGATTCTGATCGGTCACAAAAATAGTGGCGTGAGACATTCTTTGGATCATCAGCGTTCTCCTCCTGAACCCACAATAATCAGATCAGCGTTCAAACGCTTCTCGAAAATTGCGGTAGTAGAGGTTAGACGGACTCGAGTTTGTACATCACGATGAAACAGCCGGGGACCTGGCGCTTCGCTGCTTCCGTTTCGCGGGCCTTTTCGCGGTAGGTGATCGGGGCGTGGCCGACGCACTTGTGAAAGAGACTGCTGAACGAACCAAGACTCTGAAACCCGACTTCGAAGCAGACATCCGTGACCGTCACGTCGCGATCGGTGCGCAACAACTCCTTCGCCTTCTCGATGCGACGCTCAATCAGATACTGATGCGGGGTTATGTTAAAGGCCTGCCGGAAAAGTCGCAGGAAATGATACCGCGAGAAGCAGGCCTTTTCGGAAATCTGGTCCAGACTGAGCGGATGATCATAGCAGTGATCGATGAAGTCACGTGCCCTTGCAAGCCGCTCGAGTGTCTCGACGTCCTCCAACATAGCGCCGAGATATACCCGATTACGGCTTTGGCGGCAACGGTTTTTGCAACGCCGCAGCGATAAACTCCGGCATCCCCGCTTCACTGTTGTTGTTACGGAACTTGTAATAGGTCGACAATTGCGTCGTCCACTCCTTGCGGCTCTGCTCCGTCTTCGGATCCGTGCCTGCGGCGGCAATCGCGCGCGCGTAGGAGTCGATGATGCGATCCATCAGCACGTTCAACTTGTCGAGCGCCGCCTTGCTGGCCGGAGTCTCAGGCTTGTCCGCAAAATCTTTCTTATACGCCGCCGACAGCGTGTTGTACGGACCCGATTCGTAAGCGACCGCGAGGAAGTAATAAGTCGATGGCGTTTTCTTGATCTCGCTTTCGTACTGCGCGGCCTTCAACAAATAGTCGATTGCTTTGTTCGGATCGGTTTTAAGATTCAGATACCCGACTGCGTAGTTTAGATAAGCAAGCGTGTCGTCTTTGCCTTTGAACGGCGCCCATTCAGACGGCACCTTTCCAGCCTCGATCAACTGAATCGCCTTGGTCGCATAGCCAAGCGCCGCGGCGTTGTGCGTTTCGTTCTTCGCGGACGCGGCGATGTAACCGGCGTAACCCAGGTCGATCTGTGCGCGCAGGTAATCGGGTTCGTCGGCGAGGATCCTCGCCCCGGTTTTATAGGCTTCGTCAAACTTCTTCTCGTTTATCAGTACCGGCAGGTTCGCCTTGCGCTCATCGCTTTCGTATGCCGCCACCCACTTCGTGAGGTAATCCGTGTACTGGTCCTTGTCCTTTGTATACTTCTGCAGATAGTCGCGCGCAGCTTGATACGCGGCCCGCTGGTTATTAACGCGATTCTCGACGAACCGCTTGTAAATATCGATCTTGGCCTGGTCGTCGGTCTCCTGGGCGACCGCCACGGCTCCAGCCGTCGTCAATGCCACGGCCAGCACCACCGCGGTAAGTAAACTTTTTGCCAGTAACTTCATCGAACTATCCTCCGCTCCTGCATTCGACCTTTATCGGCCGGCTCTTAGACGCCGGAGTGCCCGCTAAAGGTTTTATCCGGGTGAGGTTATAATCGGGTCGCCCCATAATAATAATTGATCGCGACAAACTAAAGTGACTGAAAACATCAAATTCTCGGGACGCATTTTATTCCTTACGGAAGATACATCGCTAATTCGACAGCAACTCGCGGCAACGGGCGAGGCAGCGGCTGTCCTTGAATCTGAGCTGGCCGAACGTCTGAAAAACGACGACCTGCCCTTGATGAGCAACATCTCGACCGACGAGATCACGCCGGGCTGGGTCTGTTTCTATTACGACGAAACCCTCGGCCAGTACGTTTACGTCGGAATGCGCGAAGGCGCCGTGCAAAAAGATGAAGTGAAGAATGGCGGCTTTGCGGTCGTGGTTTCCGGACTTTCGAAGGGCTGCGGATCGTCGCGCGAGACCGCGCCGTATGCCGAGAAAGCTGCCGGCATTCAGCTTGTGATCGCGAAGAGTATCGAGAAGATCTACGGGCAAAACTCGCAGAACATCGGCCTGCTCACGTCCACTGATTTCGGCCTGATTGATCGGATTCGCAGTGGTGAAGAGATCGCACTATCGGAATTTACAAAGGGACTCGATCCGATCTCGCAGGACATCGTCACCCACGGCGGACTGTTCAATTACAACAAGGCTCGATTGGCCGGACGCGTTTCTCCCCCTCCGATTGAAACGCAACCACGTCCGATGACGATCGTGGAAAAGATCATCGCGCGCCACGCGTTTGTGACGGCGGGAAAGATTGGCGTTCCGGCAGTGAAACCCGGCGATGCGTTGTTCGCAGTTGCCGACGTGCGTTTCTCGCATGAGTACGTGACGCCGATGGCGGAGTCGTTGTTCAAGCAGGCGCTGGGATCGGACGCGCGTGTTTCGGAACCGGAGTCGGTATTTGCGTTTCGGGATCACCTCACGTTTCTGGGCCGCGTCATGTCGCCGAAGCATCGCGAGATGGGACTGCTCGAAAAGGCCGAAGGACTGGCGACGACGCAGGAGAGTTTTACCAGCCAGCAGAAGATCAAGCTTTACGGCGAGAACCCGGAAGGCGGTTCGGAAGCGATCTGTCACAACGCCGTCGTCGAAGATCTTGCGCTGCCGGGGCAGATCGTCATCGGCACTGACTCGCATACGTGCATGGCGGGCGTGCTTGGTTGTTTCGCCTTTGGCGTCGGCTCGACTGACATGGCAAACGCCTGGTACACGAAGGACATTCGCATCCGTGTTCCGGAAACGGTGCGTTACGTCTTGAAGGGTCGCAAACGCGCCGACGTCGCGGCGAAGGACGTGATGCTCGTGATCCTTGCGACGGAGTACATGAAGACGAGTAAAGGTATCGGCAAGGTGTTGGAATTCGCCGGCGATGATTTGCAGAACTGGTCGATGGATGAGCGCGCGACCTTGACGAACATGGCTGTCGAGGCTGGTGGTACGACGGGAATTATCGAGCCTGACGAACAGACGCTCGAATACATCGTTCGCACGCGCGATCTCGATCCGGAGGAGGTGCGGCGCGGGTTCACTTATAGCGATCCGGATGCGGAGTATGCCGCGGTGTTCGAGATCGATCTGGATAAGATCCGTCCGATGGTGGCGACGCCTGGTGATCCGCGCAACGGCATTACGATTGACTCGTTGGCGGAAGAGGTCCGCATCGATGCTGCTTACGGCGGTTCGTGCACCGGGGGCAAGATGGCCGACATGGACATGTACGCCGAAGTCCTCGAAAACGCGCTTGCGGCGGGGAAGCGAGTCGCTGAAGGCGTGCACCTGTACATTCAGTTTGGATCGCAGAAGATCAAGCAGTACGCGCGGCGCAAGGGTTACATCGAGATCTTCGAAAGCGCCGGAGCAGAGCTTATCGATCCGTCGTGCGGCGCGTGTATCAACGCCGGACCGGGCGCTTCGCCGTCAGCGGAGACGGTCACGGTCAGTGCTCAAAACCGAAACTTTCCCGGCCGCAGCGGCCCCGGAAAACTCTACCTCGCCTCACCGTATGTTGTTGCCGCTTCGGCAATTGCGGGCAAGATCGTCGAACCCGCCGAGTTCCTGAAACCGAGAGAACCCGCCGTCCTAAAAACCTGAAACCTTTCCGCGGCGCGGCTCACTAACCTAGCGAGAAATGATGAAAAGGCTGACGGTCGACGAACTAAATCTTGAAGGTCAGCCTGGCGCGTTCGCGGGAACTCTGATGAATAGTTCAGCCGACCTGGTCACTCGCGTGTGCCAGGGCGACTCCGACGCCTTTCGTCTGATTTTTGAAAGGTATTCGCGACCCGTTATCAGCTTCATCTTCGACATGGTCAACGATCGCGGTCTCGCGGAAGAGTTGACGCAGGAGACTTTTGTCCGCGCCTATCGCGCCATCCGCACGATGCGCAAAGACACGAAGCTCTCCACCTGGCTATTCGGCATCGCTCGCAACGTGGCGCGCGAATCGATCCGCGCACGCATTCGCGCAAACAGTCATGTGGATCTGGCCGATAAGTCGGTCGTGGACTTGAGCGATAACAAACCGGTTCCGGTGGATGGGCTGCTCAGTAAAGAGTTGAACGACCTGATCCGCCGTTCGCTCGCCGCGCTCGATGAAGACAAGCGACTGGTGTTTACGTTGAAGGTGCTGCACCAGTGCAGTTACGAAGAGATCGCGGAGATCACGGGTTTCTCGATCGCAAAGTTGAAAACGGACTTGCACCGCGCGCGAGCGGAGATGCGACGACGGATCAGTCCGTATGCGGGAGTTGGTTATGAAGTCTGAAGAAAACCTGGAACTGATCGAAGAATATCTGGACGGTGACCTGAGCGCCGAAGAGGATCTCTTTGCGCGCTACGATCGCGAGATTGAAGTGTCGCCTGCCGTTTGGGCCGGGATTGAAGAACGGATCGTTCCAGTTGCTGAGACGTCATACGGCTGGTGGATGAAGATCGCCGCGGTTGTGATTCTGACAATTGGTCTTGGCTCAGTGTTCCTGCTTAGGAAAGAAGAAGTAGTTGTTTCGATACCAAAAGAACCCGAACAGACTTTCGCCCGGTTTACAGTAACGAAACACCCGGAAGAACCACGGATTAAACGAATCAAGAAGTCAATCACTCCAAAACGCGATAACCCCGGCGTCGTCTCGTCAGATCTCGCGTATCTCGACGTCGACGATCAGGACACCACGAATCACTTCGAACAAACCCAGAACCTGCTGCGCTCTATCCGTAACGTCACCGTCACCGACGGCGAAGATGAAATTGACGTCACTTACGACAAGGCCCTGTCTCAGCGACTGCTCAACGAAAACGTCGTGCTGCGCCGGGAAGCCGAGATGAGAGCGAAGTTTCCAACCAAGACACTGCTCGCCGATCTCGAACCCTTGTTGATCGATATAGCAAATCTTCCGGATCACGCCCGACCGGAAGAAGTGCGCGCAATTAAAGAGCGGGTGGATAAGACCGAGATCGTCGCGGCGCTGATCGAATATCGCGACCGCGGCACGAACAACCGTTAACGATCATTCAATCCGGATCGTTACCAGAAACAGAGGCTACGAAATGTCGATTCAGCTTTCACGCAGTACCGCGCAACCGCGCCTCATCCTCGCAATTGTGATCCTCCTGACGGCCGTTTGCGCTCCGGCAATCGCGCAGCAGCGACGGCCGGCGACGAACCGGTTTGCACAGTCGTCGACCGAGTCCGCAACCGCCGTGTTTCGCTCGGCGCGCGACCTGATCACTGACGGCGAGTGGGCCAAAGCGCAGGCCAGGTTCAGCGAGTACGTCAATAAGTATCAGAACGAAAAGAACCTCGACGCCGCCCTCTACTGGCTTGCCTATGCGCAATACAAGATGGAGAACTTCGGCCCGTGCCGCGAGACGATCAACAGGCTGTTCGAGAAATACAAAGAGTCAGAATGGCTCGACGATGCGCGCGTACTGATGGCCCAGATCCCGGGCGCTATCGCGATCGCCACCTCTCCGGTCGCTTTGGCGCAGGTTGACGAAGCGGTTGCGGCGCAGAGAGCACTCGCTCCAACTCCCATCCCGCCCGGCGTAACCAATGTCTATGTTCCAGGTGGTGCAATTAGCACAGTCGGCAGCATGACGCCGTTGCCTGCGCAAATGGCGGGAAACCTCGCTTATGTTGCGGATCTGGATAGTATTGTCAGTGGTGTCGGTGAAAACGACGACGATCCGTGTGAGTTCAAGATCGTAGTGCTGCAGGCATTGTTTCAAACAGACGTGCAACGCGGAATCGTGGCTGCCACCGATTGGCTGAAACCCGGTTCGACACAAACGACGCGTTGCAAGAGTGCGGCGTTGACGTTGTTGGGCCGTCATGGCGGCAAGGCCGTGACGCCGGTGATTCTCGGGCTCGCACGAAGCGAGACTGACGTGAAATTGCGTGCCCGCGCAATCTCGACACTCGGTGCGACAAACGACGACAGCGTGATCGATCCGTTGCGTGAGTTTGCCTTGAACTCGACGGACAACACGATCGTCGAAGCGTCGTTGTACGCCTTGAGCCGTCACACCAACGAACGCGTCGTTAGCGTGCTCACTGACATCGCTACGAGCGGGAAGACGGCAGCGCAGAAAAAAGCGGCGATCGGAAGTATTGCAAGCCGGCCCGGCGATGCGGCAGTTGATGCGCTGTTCAAGATTTACGACGCCGACCAATCGGTCGACATTCGCAAGTCGGTTATTTCGGGTTTTGCGAATCGCCAGAGTGAGCGCGCCGGCGAGAAGCTGTTTGAGATCGCGCGCAATTCAGACAACATCGAGTTGCGCAAAGCCGCCATCAGCAACATTCCTCGACGTGGCGGCGACAAGTCAATCGACTTTCTGATCGCGCTCTACGACACCGAGAAGAATGAAGAACTGAAAGATCAGATCCTGAATTCGTTTGGTTCAGGGACCACGCTGTTTCGGGGTGCGCCGAGAGCGATGAGCGGGCAGGGTGAGCCGGCCTGGGTCGTCGGACAAAATGTTCGCAGCGTGCGGAGCCCGGCAACCGAGAAGAAAGTTATCCGGAAACTGATCGATATTGCAAAGAACCCGCAGGAATCGATGGCCCGTCGTAAACGAGCGATCGGCTGGTTAAGCCGCAGTAACGATGCTGAAGTGCAGGCATTTCTCGAGACGTTGCTAAGACAATGAGTACCCAAAGATTTACACAACTAGCGCTGTTGTTGGTCTGCTGCTGCGGCGTCGTGTTGGGCCAGGGCCGGAACTTTACTCCCGTCGAAGGCGCGAACCTGAAGGCGAAGGTTGACGCCGCCATCGCTGCGGGAAAAGCGAGTGCACCGGGCGGACGCTTCTGGGTGGCGTACCAGTTTGAAGTTAAACCAGGAGTGGCGGTCGACTTCGAGATCGTCGATAGCGCCGGCGGTGTTTACATGTCGATGGATGGAACGTCGATGATGTTCGACCCGAGACATGAGACACGCGAGTTGGGCCTGTTTCAGCTCTTCGACGCGGCGGCCGAGGCCTTCACGCGCGTCGAAGTTTACAACCTGCAACGAAAGCACGAGTTCGGTGGCTACCCGGTTTACTGGGCCGGTCGCGTTTCGAATGAAGAAAGCCTGAATTATCTGAAGTCGATCACCGACTCGCCGGAACCGCAGAAGAAGCGGCTCGCCGAACGCGCAACGTTCGCAATCGCGTTGCATGACGATGCGCGCGTCGACGCGATACTGACCGAGATGATTCGCAAGCCCGTGTCGGAGAACATGCGCTCCCGTGCAATCTACTGGCTCGGCAACACCGGCGAAACGCAGGCGAAGAACACGCTGTTCACGGAGATCATTCGCAACACGCAGGAAAGCATCGAGACGCGTGCGAGTGCGATGTCGGCGTTGGGAATGAGCCGTTCGGCGGCGACGTTGCCGCTGCTGCAGAACCTGTTTGAAACGATGACGCCGCACGAACTCAAACGTCGCGCACTCGGCGGCATCGCGCGTAACGACAACAGCGACGGCGCCGCGACGTACCTGATTCGCGTTGCGGAAACTGAGAAAGACATGGAGTTGCGCAAGAGCGCGATTACGAATCTTGGAAGGATTGCCGGTCAGAAGAGTCTTGGCGCGTTGACGAACGCGGTCGACGGCGATGCTGAAACCGAGATTCAGAAGCAGGCGGTCGTTGCGATTGGCCGCCGTGCGAAGGACGAAGCAATTCCGATTTTGATTCGCACCGCGCGCAATCATCCGAAGATGCCCGTGCGCAAGACGGCGATTCAGGTGCTCGGACAAACGGGCGACGAACGTGCAGTCGCGTTTTTTAGAGAACTTCTCAGTAAATAATTCGTGTAACTAGTCATTATTTCTGCGTGCTCGGTTGGTTTGCGTTGCTCCCGCTGCCAAACAAAATCAAGGGAGGGTTTAGCGATGAGTAGCTCGTTGACTTGGGAGAGGGAAACGAAACCCGTGTCACCTTCGACTTCGCCCAGTACGTCGCCAGTGACACCGCACACCTTGAACAGCCTCAGAGAAGCCGCGCTAACGGTTCTGCGCGAAGTGGATTCGCTGAGCAGCAGGCTGCCGAATCCATCGCAGCAGTTTGGGTTACAGGAGGAAGTTCAGCGCTACGAGATCGAGCTGATCAAAAGCGCGCTGCAACGGACTCGCGGCAATCAACGCCGGGCGGCGAAACTGCTGGGCGTGAAAGTCACCACGCTCAACTGCAAGATCAAGCGCTTCGGCATCTGCACCCACGACGACTCCGACGTAAGCGTCGTCGGGTAGCTCCAGTTTATTTCATTCGCACGCGCGCCAGGTTGCTGGTTTGGCCGCGTAGTGTGACGCTCACAAAAAGGGATTGACTCGCGGGTGTGTTCGCCGGCAATTTGGCGATCACCTGTGATACTCCGTCAGCGCCCGGCAAGGGTCCAACGAACTCCACTTCCAGCGGAAAGACGTTCATGCTCGCGTCCTGAAGCCTCGCCGTAACCGCGGAACTGTTTTCACCCGCCCCCAATTGAAGATTGCTGACAAACAAACTCAACCGCGTTTGTCGATCGGTCGTGAGACTGAAGTTGATGAGGTTCGTGAGCCCAAACGGATCGCGCGACATCGATGGCGAATCGAGCGCGATTGCCAGATCGCTGTTTTCTTCCGTCGCGATCACGGGCGCCGGACCAAGCGGCGGATTGAATTGAACTCGAAACACCGCTCCCGATCCGATCGACAAATAGTACAGACTACCGTCAGCCCCGACCTTCAGATCCACAGGTTGCGAAATGCCGGTCGCAAATGCCGACGCCGTTCCTGTTGCGGGATCGAAAACCCGTATCCAACCACTTCCCAGATCGGCGAAGAAATATTTACCGACGAAGCTCGACGGAAACTGGACCGTTGCCGGATTGTAAAAAGTACCGCCGGTGATGGCGAATCCTGTCGTTGGACTCAATCCGTGTCCGTAAGCAAAGAGCGGCGAACGGAAGTTAATGTCCGTCGTCGGGCCTTCCGTAGTGGGCCAACCGTAATTCGATCCGGCGATGCCGTCGTTGATCTCTTCCCAGGTGTTTTGCCCGACGTCGTTGATAAACATCCGACCCGTGCCCGGTTGAAACGCGAACGTAAAAGGATTGCGCAAGCCGAGCGCCCAGATCGAGCGATTGTTTCCGGTCGCCTGGTTGAAAAACGGATTGTCGGTCGGGATCGATCCGTCTGAATTGATGCGCAGGATCTTGCCGAGCATGTTGTTGAGCGTTTGCGAGTTTGACTGCGTAGCGTTCTCACCGGTGGCGATGTAGAGCTTGCCGTCTGGTCCGAAATGGATTGCGCCGCCGTTGTGGTTCGTCGCCGACGTGAGCGGATTCAGTTCGAGAATGATCGCTTCGCTTCCGGGTACAACGACGTCGCCGTTCGCGGTAAAGCGGCTCACGCGATTGTGACGCGGATTGCTCGGAACCGTGTAATAGACGTAAAGAAAGTTATTGGTCGCGAAACCAGGGTCGAAAGCGATGCCAAGCAGACCACGCTCGCCGGCGGGATCGACTGACAAAGTCATGAAAGGCGCCGGCAAAAGCGCGCCGTTCTTGATGACGCGCAACGCGCCGCCCTGCTGACACACGAAGATTCGGCCATCAGGCGCGATCGCCATTGCCGTGGGACTCGAAAGCCCTGTGATTGAAGTTTCCGCGAAGTTTGCGGGGAGCGTTGCCGCTTTTAGTGGGCCCAGGGACGCCAGGAACAGAACTATTAGTAATAAAAAACACCGGTACATCGAATTTATTCCATTTTGTGTTTGCGAAGCGAAATGGGGGATTACTTTCGCGAGCGGGAGTGGTTAAACTTTATGCCGTCGAGAAACGTAACGTCAACATATTTATAATTCTGCGTAAACTCCCATGCCGTTCCTCGAAGCTCTCAAACTCGCAATCTCCGCAATTCTCAGTCATAAACTGCGGTCGTTTCTGACGCTGCTGGGCGTGATTTTCGGTGTTGCTACCGTGATTGTGGTCGTGTCGCTGATCGAAGGCTTCAACGTTTACGTGGACGAAAAGATCGCGGACATCGGGACCAACGCCTTCGCCGTGCGCAAGTATTCCATTGACGATTTCGCCAGCATTGAAGCGCTGAGTGCCGCGCGACGACGCAACAAGGACATCACGCTGGAAGACGCCGAAGCGTTACGCGCGCGCGGCGGCGCGATTCACGAAGTCGGCACGAAAGCGCAGGGGATCGGCGACGTGAAGTTTGGCTCGAAGACGTTGTCGCGCATGTTCATCAACGCGACGACACCAAACATCGCGGACATCGAACGCATTGAGGCGCAGGCGGGCCGCTATTTCAATAAGGCTGAAGACGATTCGCGCCGCAACGTCTGTTTCATCGGCGCTGATGTGGCCGATAAACTGTTTCCGACCGCAGATCCGGTGGGACAAACGATCAGGATCGACGGGCGTACTTACGAAGTCGTCGGCGTCGGTAAAGCGCTCGGATCGGTGTTTGGCCAACCGCGAGACATGTACGTCTCCATGCCGCTGCAGACGTTTCTGGCGGCCTACGGTTCGCGCCGGAGTTTAGGCATCAGCGTTACGTCGTCGGGTCCGGAGACTTATCAGGACGCGATCGACGAAGCGACCGCAGTGATGCGCACGCGGCGCAAACTCCCGCCGAGCGAGAAAGACAACTTCGGCATCATCACGCCCAAGGCGATCAACGAGCTGCGCGACAAGATTTTCGGCACGATCCAAATCGCTGCCGTCGGCGTCACGTCGATTTCGCTCGTCGTCGGCGGCATCGTGATCATGAACATCATGCTGGTGAGCGTGACGGAACGGACGAAGGAGATCGGCATTCGCAAGAGCATTGGCGCGCGGCGCAGCGACATTGTGAAACAGTTTCTCGCCGAGTCGACGATGCTCTCGCTTTGCGGCGGCGCGATTGGGGTCACGATTGCGTATCTGCTGGCCAAGCTTGTCGCGGTGCTTACGCCGGTGCCGACGTCGTTGCCGTTGGTGGCGGTGACGTTTGCGCTGGTCGTGTCGGCGAGTGTGGGTTTGATTTCGGGAGTTTATCCGGCGTGGCGTGCTGCGCGACTCGATCCGATCGAAGCGTTGCGTGTTGAATAGTTGTACTTAGTTTTTGGTGCTTTGTGCTTTGTTCGCAGGTTGACAGGTGAATTCGAATCGAGCAGTACACCAGAGAACGAAGAACCAAGAACAAAGCACCAAGCACAAAACACAATGAAATTTTCCGGCGGCCATTTTTTCGAAAACGTGCGCATGGGTCTCGACACCTTGTGGCAGCACAAACTCCGTTCGTTCCTGACGGTGCTCGGCGTCGTGATCGGCACGATGACGGTGATCGTTATCGCCGCGTTTGTTTCCGGCATCGACCAGCGTGTGGCGAAGGAGATCGAGTCGTTCGGCACCAACTCGATCTACATCTATCGCTTCGATCCGGGGTTCAACTTCAATCCGTCAGCCGAAGAACGAATGCGGAAGCCGCTCAGTTACGACGACATGGTCGCGATTCGGACGGAGTGTCCTTCGGTTGCTTACGCGACGGCTTTCATGTCGCCCGTTGACTTCTTCGGTGGTCCATTCACGGAGCGAGTCTTCGTGCGGCATCGTGACATCGAAATGAAGAACGCGGCGGTCCAGGGTACCTCTTCCTCGTACTTCAAGATGGGCGTGACGAACATCGCGGAAGGTCGTTATTTCACCGACGAAGAAGACGCGCTGCATGCGAATGTCGTCGTGATTGGTAACGACGTCGCAAACACGTTGTTCCCGTACACGAAAGCCGTGGACCAAACCGTTTCGATCAACGGACGGATTTATCGCGTTGTCGGTGTGCTGGCTGAACGCGACATCTTTCTCGTTGGCGCGGAGGATCCCAACAACGAGAACAAAGCCGTCTACATGCCTTACCTGACGCTGCGCAAACTTTATCCGGACGTAGACGACAACTTCGTGATGGCCCAGGCGCATGCGGGGAAGATGGACGCGGCGGTTGAAGAGATTCGCGAGTTGCTGCGACGCCGGCGCAAGGTGGCGTATGACAAACCGGACAATTTCGGAATTTCAACGTCGGATCAGATCCTGACGCAGTTTGGCGCGATCACCGGCGGGATATTCGCGTTGATGGTGGCGATCTCGAGTGTCGGGTTGCTGATCGGTGGGATCGGTGTGATGAATATCATGCTGGTGTCGGTCACGGAGCGGACGCGCGAGATTGGCGTGCGCAAAGCGATTGGTGCGCGAAAGCGCGACATCGTGGCGCAGTTTCTGATCGAAGCCGGAACGCTGACAGGAGTTGGAGGTTTGCTTGGGATCGCCGTCGGCAGTGGTCTCGCGTTGCTGATTCAGATGTTGATGCCGACGTACATTCCACTGTGGGCGCCGATCGTCGGGTTTGTTGTATCGGTCGGACTTGGTGTGGTGTTTGGATTGTGGCCCGCCTGGAAAGCCGCGCGGTTGAATCCGATCGAAGCGCTTCGCTACGAGTAGATTTTTAGTTGGAGCCGGGGGCGAAGTAAGAGCGGCGACCGAGGATTGTGTATTCCGGGTGGCCTTTGACCTGAAAGTTCATCAGGCGTCGTTTGCCGTCGCGTTCTTTATTGGTCGGATAGTAACCGACGATGTAGCGCTGGCTGATATCTGACATGATGCGCGAGTATATTCCCTGCGCCTGCGACGGCTGCTCGAGATATTCCGTCCAGCCACCGGAGAGCGGTGCGACCGCCGCCAGCGCTTCCTGCAATTTCGCATTGTCTTGAGCGCGCATGCGCAGCACCTGGAGCGGCACGACTTTCTTGCGTGCCTCCTGTCGCGCCATGAAAGCCTCTCTCGCCTTCTTGCTCAACGTCGGCAGCATCTCGTTGATGGCCCGCTCGTCTTCGGCTTTCACAATCGCCAACTGCTGCTCCGGATCCAGTCCGACAAGCTTCGCTCCGGGCACAACCGTATAGATCGTCGCGCGCGACTTCTCGACGGTTTTGTAAACGTCGTCGAGACTAAACTCAGTCATACCACTTCGCTGGAGCTGCCGTCTTTGCTCGACCTGTCCTTGCACGATCGCGACTAGCTCAGGCGGAAGATCAGGCGGCGTTTGCGGCACGATGATCGAGTTGCGCAAGTATTCCGCTTCATCGCCGTCCGTTTGAAAAATCACGATCGGCCGCTGGTCTTCGTCGTCAAACGCTTCCTTCAACGTGGCCATCAACGCGCTGTACTGAGCACTCTTGCCAAACTGCCTGCGCGTGCCGCCAATTCCAAGGAAGCCTTCGTTTCCACGACTCTTCTCCAGCAGCGTATTCAGCTTCTTCTTGAGTTCGCGCTTATCGTTCGTGAACTCGGAGAGCAGTTCGACGTCGTCGGTAACGATCGCCATGCGATCCAGTGGTCCAAGCTTATCGACCAGCACGCCGGCGGCCTCGACGCTGTTCTTGATGTAAGGAAACTGGCTGCCGCTGTAGTCGATGATCAGAACGATCGAGCGCGGCAGGCTGCGATTGTCGCCGAGTACGAAATGACCGATCTGTTGTGGCGTGTCGTCTTCGGTGATTACGAAGTCTGACTCTTTGAGTCCCTGAACCGGTTTACCCTGCTTATCCAGGACGAGCAGTTCGGAAACGACGAGCGCCGTCTCAATCTTGATTACGTCGTCGTCATCAGAGGGGGTGCTGCGGGTGTCGGTAGTCGAATTCGTTTGCGGATCCCACTTCAGTTTTTTGAGGCTTGATCCGAAATCTTTGAGCTTAGGCTTCTCCCCGGACTGGGCAAGGGCCAGACCAGGGAGAAGCAATAAAACAATGAGTACAACCCGAATCATGTACTAGTTTGAAGCCGGCCGCTTGCCCCAGGTTGGCGGCGGCGGCTCGGTTGCGGAACGATTCACCGGTTTTTCTTTCAACATCCGCATCGCTTCCTGCACAGCCCGTTCGAGTTGCGGATCGCGTCCGGCGATGACGTCTTTCGGCCAATTCTCGACGTCGATGTCCGGGCCGACACCTTCGTTCTCGACCGCCCACTTGCCGTCGCGCGTAAAGAAACCACCGCGCGGGGCGATCATCGAACCACCGTCGACAAACGGCGGCGTGTCAGCGGTGTGGACCAATCCGCCCCACGTCCGTTTGCCGATTAGCGGACCGATCTTTCGTCGCCTGAACATGTACGGCATCAGGTCTCCACCCGATCCGGCCATCTCGTTAATGATCATCACCTTCGGTCCCCAAATCCCGGCGGCCGGACTGGTGAACGGGAAACGATCGCCGGCGACGTTGTTGAAATAGCCGTCGAAATCGCGCTGGAGGACGTCGATGATGTAGTCGGCCGCGGAGCCGCCGCCGTTGAAACGTTCATCGACGACGACGCCTTTCTTGTCCTGTTGCGAGAAGTAGTAGCGGTTGAAGCTGGTGTATCCCGGCTGGCCGGTGTTCGGCAGGTAGACGTACGCGAGTTGTCCATCCGACAACTTCTCGACCAGACGTCGATTCGATTCGACCCACGCGCGTCCGCGCAGTGCTGCTTCGCTCGCGACTGGAATCACAGTCACCGTGCGCGAGCCTTCCATCACCGGTTGGCTGTTGACCGTGAGCGTCGTTTGACGGTTTGCGGTGCCGTCAAGCAGTCGATGAATGTTGTCAGGCGCGCGAAGTTCGATGCCGTTGATCGCGAGAATGTAATCGCCGGTGTTTACGTTCGCTCCCGGTGTTGCGAGCGGCGAACGCAGATCGGGGTTCCAGCTTTCGTTGTCGAAGATGCGTGTCACTTTGTAACGACCGTTTTCGATAACGAAGTCTGCGCCAAGTAGACCACCGACTTGCTGCGGCACGGTCGGCATGTCGCCGCCGCGAACATACGAGTGTCCGACGGCGATCTCCGCGCCCATCATGTCCATCAGGTAATTCAAATCGGCGCGATGCAGCACGTACGGCAGAAACTGGCCGTACATCTGTTTCATCCCGGGCCAGTCAGCGCCGTGCATGTTCGGAACGTAGAGGTAGTCGCGTTGGAGACGCCAGCCTTCGTTGAAGATCTGTTTGAACTCTTCCTTCGGTTCGAGATACATGCGAAGCGAGTAGTTGATACGTCCGGCGCCGGCCTGTGGCGGATTGCGATCGGCATCCACGAGGAACAACTGCGGCGCCGGCGCCGGTCCATCGCCGCCACCTGGTCCACCAAACTGTCCGCCACCGCCGCCGCCCGCGCGATAAACGATCTTGCGACGATCGGCGCTGATCTCGTAAGCAAGGACACCGCTCGCGAAGGTGTTCACACGACGATCGCACAGGCGATAGCGCTGTAGTTCATTTGGCGCGCCTGGTCCTCGACCCGTCTCCAGGTAAAACACGGTTCCATCAATCCCGGCTTGTAAATCGGTGTATTGACGTTGGGCGACGCCAGCGATAGCAATGATTCGTTGTGATAGTCCATCAAAATCGATCTGAACTGTCACCGGACCACGTGGGCCACGCTGGGCAGGTGTTTCACCACCTTCACCGCCGCCGCCACCTCCAGCGGGTGCTCCCGCGGGCGGTTCACATGCGCCGGGCGCAGGTCGAGCGCGTCCCGTTCCAACGCCGCGATCTTCATCACTCTCCGGCAGCAACGGACTCGCATCTGTCTTCTTCAACACCGCCAGATACAGTCCAAAGGTCGTCTCGCGATCGTAGGAAGTCATATCCAGCCACTGCGAGCGCAAGCCGAAATCGGTCGACGCGAGGAACCACAAATACTTCCCACTCGCGTCCCACGTCGGCCAAACAGCGTCAGCCAATCCGTCCGTGATCTGCTTTGACTCACCAGTCTCGACGTTGCTGATAAAGATCGCGTGATAAAGCGAACGCAGGCGTCCCGAATAAGCGACCCACTTCGAATCCGGACTCCACGTCGGATTCAACGTGCGCTGCGGCACCATCCACGGATCGTTGCCGACGACCTTTGCCTGCTCAGTTGCGATATCGAGCACCCAGACTTTCAGGTTCGTGTCCGTGAACAGAAGCTTCTTCGAATCGGGAGACCACGACGGTGTGTAGTAGCGCGTGGGTTTCGCGATCGTGATCTCACGCGGCGGTGTCAAGCCATCCTGCGCTTCGATCACGAGCTTGTACTCGCCTGACTTGTCGCTGAAGTACGAAACAAATTTCCCGTCCGGTGACCATGCCGGATCGCGTTCGGCGGAACCGCTCGAGTTCGTGAGATTGCGCACGTCACCTTTGTCGGCTGGGATCGTAAAAATCTCGCCACGCGCTTCGACGACCACGCGTTTGCCCGTTGGCGACACGGCCATGTTCGTGATGCGGTTCGAAACGTCTTCCCAGTTGGGCATCATCCACGGAAAGTCGCCCGTCGCCACGATGTTGACGACTTTCGCCTTGCCGCTCTTCGGATCCAGTTCGTGAACGTATCCGGCCTGTTCAAACACGATCGTGCCTGAGCCCGAGTCCATCGACTTCACGTCGAAGTCGGTAAACTTCGTAACCTGCGTCAACTTTTGAGTCCTGGTTTGAAACTCCCAAACGTTCGCGACTCCGTCGCGATCGGAGATGAAGTAAACCGAGTCGCCGACCCACACGGGCATCGTGTCTTTCGAATCTGTCCATGGCGGTGAAATGAGATCGTAAGTTTTCAGATCGACGATCCAGATCGGACGGTTTTGTCCGCCGCGATAGTTGCGACGCTCTTCGTCCCACGAGTTGTTCATGCGATACGCGATGCGAGTGCCGTCGGGAGAAATCTTGCCCTGGTAAGCGCGTGGTATCGGCATTGGTTCCTCGACGCCGCCTTCGGACGAGACGGTCCAGAAGCGCGGCGCGCCGCTTGGCGCCC
Organism: Pyrinomonadaceae bacterium; assembly: GCA_025923035.1. Classification (GTDB taxonomy): domain Bacteria; phylum Acidobacteriota; class Blastocatellia; order Pyrinomonadales; family Pyrinomonadaceae; genus PSRF01. The sequence continues at coordinate 18,819 of JAICGQ010000002.1, forward strand.
ACGTTGCGCGTGTCGATGAAAAGAGGATCGATCGGCCGTCGGGTGTCCAGCCTTCGACCATGTCGGCGCCGGGATGCCACGTCAGACGCTTCGGCTCGCCGCCTTCGCTCGGCACGAGGTACACGTCAAAGTTACCGGCGTACTCGCCGCTGAATGCGATCCATCGTCCGTCAGGTGAAAAATGCGGGTTCGTGGTTTGTCCCTGGAAGCTGGTGAGACGGCGTGCACTGCCGCCGGCGCGCGGGACGACCCAGATGTTGTTTGCGTAGGCGAACCCGATTTGAGTTGAGCTGACGGTGGGAGATCGCAGCAGTCGTGTTTGTCCTCCGTGACCGTTTTGTGCATCGACAAGATTCGTCGCAACGAAACAGGAAACAGCAAAACAGATTACGAGCAGAGCAAGGCAGCGAATTACGACGACGGGAGAGATGTACTTAGACATCTGACGTGTCCTCCAAAAGTGGCAAGTTTGCTAGAGCTACAGCGCAAGCGCGGACGGATTGAATTGTCTGTAGGCGGATTGTATCATGCGGCAAACCCATCTTGAGGAGAAAGCCAGACAATGAGTTCCCTGAAACGTAGCAGCATAACCATCTTCGCAGCTTTGTTTGTTCTCTGCTTCGCCGTTTCTGCATCAGCCCAAGTGGTTGTACCGCAGCCGAGTCAAAAGGCGAGTGTGATGCAAAGGATCGGGGTAACCGACATCACGATCACCTACTTCCGTCCGGGCGTGAAAGGCCGCAAAATCTGGGGCGATCCGCTGCCGGAACAGGCGGCTGCAGCGAAAGGTGAGGCGACGCTCGACAACCAAAACCAGCGTCCCAAAGACGCGGCGATCGTTCCTTACGGACACGTCTGGCGCACCGGCGCTAATGACGCAACGACGTTCGTGGTCACCGACGACGTGCTTATCAACGGTCAAAAACTTGCCGCGGGCACTTACAGCCTGCACACCATACCGACGAAAGACGAGTGGACGATCGTCTTCAACGGCACCGCGAATCAGTGGGGAAGTTTCAACTACGATGCGTCGAAGGACACGTTGCGCGTGAAAGCGAAACCGTCGACGGTGAGCGAAAACCAGGAATGGCTCGCGTTTTCGTTCGACCCGGTCAGCGAAGACTCCGCGCAGGTGAACATTCGCTGGGAAAAGATCAGCGTGCCTTTCACGGTTAAAGTACCGGACGTGCCCGCCGCCACGATGGCGCGTTTGAAGACCACTGTCGGCGCCGCGAAACCCGACGATTGGCGCACGCCTTTGCAGGCCGGGAATTACTTGATCAACAACTCGAATGCCGCCGACGATGCTCAAGGCATGGCGTGGATCGAACAGTCGATCAAAGTGAAAGAGACGTTCCAGAATCTCGCGGGCAAGGCGAACGCGTTGTACAAGGCGGGCAAGAAAGACGAGGCCTTCGCAGTCGGAGATCAGGCGATTCAACGCGGCAAGGCCGATAAGGTCGACACGACGAATTTCGAGAAACGCCTCGCCGACATGAAGGCCGGCAAGATTTAATCAACCCCCGCAATGGGCGTAGCAAAGTTAACGGAACAGAATACGGTTGTTCCCGAGAGTAAGTACGCGCGCGTCGAGCGTGAACGCAGGTTTCTGCTTAGAGATCTGCCGGAAGGGCTGACGCGCGCGGATCCGCATCTGCAAATCACCGACAATTACATCACCGGCACGCGTCTGCGTCTGCGCAAAGTCCGCGACCCGCGAACAAACAAGTGGATCGTGAAGTTCACGCAAAAGTTCGCGCCGAACCCTGACGACCTCTCACGCACGATCATCACCAACACGTATCTCAACCCGCTCGAAGCCGACACTCTCTCCGTCTTCAGCACCAACGAGATCCGCAAAAACCGCTATTACTTCGACTTCGAGGGACGCCGATTTTCGATCGATATGTTCCTTGGCGATCTCTTCGGCCTGGTGCTCGCCGAAGTCGGTTTCGAAACTGACGAAGAGCTCGACAATTTTCGCAAGCCACCATTCGCACTTGCCGAGGTCACCAACGAACCATTGTTCAGCGGCGGCAGGCTGTGCGAACTTACGTTCCCGGAAGTGCGGGAAGCGATTCTCAAATCGCGCTTGATCACCACGTAGAACAAAACATGCGATCACGTTCAATCGCTCTTCTGTTGCTGATCGCCGCGGTCGCGGCCGTCATTTCCGCCGGGGCCGCCGGCTGTCGCAAGTCGTCCACACCGCCTCCGGCTGCGTCGGCGCCGCCACCGCCGCCAGTCGAGCAACCGTTGAATCATGCCGCAGGCGGCGCAACACCACCGCCGCAAACGAAACACTTCAAAGGCTCGATCGGTTCAACCCTTGACTTGCAGATGAAGCTCGTCCGAAACGGCGAACAGCTTACCGGCAGTTATTTTTATCAAAAGGTCGGAACGCGCATTACTTTGAAGGGCACCATCGACAAGGACGGCAACTTCACGCTCGACGAGTTTGATCCGAGCGGCAAGCAGACCGGCATATTCAAAGGTCTCTGGCAAATCAAAGCCGAGGACGGACTGATCACGCTCGCCGGAAACTGGTCCAAGCCTCCCGGCGAAAAGGGCGACGACAAGAAGACGGCGTTCTCAGTTCACGAAGAGCCGATCAACTTCAGTGCTGACGTCGACGTGGTGGCGAAATCCGTCAAGGAAAACAATAAGAAGTTGAACTACGAGATCGACGCGCAGTATCCGCAACTCACAGGCGGAAACAATCCGCACCTCGAGAAGTTTAATCAGCTCGCGCGGATGGTGGTGATGAAGAGCGTCGCCGGTTTCAAGAAAGACATGCAACCGGAAGAAGGCGAGGAACCGCCGCCGGAAGGATCGATGGGCAGCGACCTCGGCATCGGTTACACCATTCTGTTGGCCCAGGACGATCTCGTCAGCGTGCAGTTTGACATTGGCAGTTACTACCAGGGCGCCGCGCATCCTAATTCACACACGGAAACGCTCAACTACGACCTGAAAAACGGGAAGCAGTTGAAGCTGGCGGATCTATTCAAACCCGGTTCGAAGTATCTGCAGACGCTGGCGACCTACTGCATCGCGGATCTGAAGAAACAGTGGAAAGAAAAGAACGCGGAGGTGTTGGAGGACCAGTTGAAAGAGGGCACGGCGCCGACGGCGAAAAACTACGAAAGCTGGACCATCACGAAGCGCGGGCTTGGAATCAATTTCGATTCGTACCAGGTTGCGCCGTACGCGGCGGGTCCGCAGTCTGTGACGGTGCCGTATTCGTCGCTTAAGGAAATTATTAAACCTGATGGGCCGGTTGGTCTGTTTTGATTCGTGAAAAGTAAAACGCGAGCAGGAAGGCGACGAGCATGATCGCGGCGCCGGTCCAGAAAGTGACAAACAGCGAGTGGTCGCTCATGTAATGCGCGACGCCATCCGCGCCCATGTGCGCGATCGGGCTCGCGATTAACAACGCCGCCACAGATGGTCCGATAGCACGCGCCATGCTCGCGACCGACTGAGTTACGCCGAGGACGGTTCCTTGTTCTTCCGCTCCGGCACTCTTCGAAGCGAGACTCGTCAGCGCCGGCGTCGCTAGCGAGTTGCCCATCGAGAACACGCCTCCGCCAAGCAACAGCGCACCGAGTCCTCCCGCCGCCGGTCCGACAAACGGAACCGCAAACAAGCTGATCGCGAAACACAGCGCGCCGACGATGATCAGCGGCAACTCGCCGAAACGCTTTACGAGGCGTCCGATCAGTCCACCCTGAATGATCACAGCGATGATGCCGACGTAGGCGAACAAGTATCCGGTGTGTTGCGCGTCGTAACCGAAGCGAAACATCGTGTACAGCGAAAACGACGTCGTCATGATCGAGAACGCCACGACGAACAGGAAGTAGATCGTCAAGATAAACGCGAGCCGCGGTTGTTTTAGTGATTCAAATAGCTGACCGAAGCCACGGCCGCGCGCGGCACGGTTCGTCGCTGGTCGTTGGGCTGTCACTGTTTCCGGCAATCTGAAGTACAGCAGAATCGCGTTTGCGAAACATAAGCCGGCTGCGAAGAGGAACGGCACCTGAATTCCCCAGCGACTCAAGATGCCGCCGATCGCTGGTCCAAAAACGAAACCGACGCCGAATGCTGCGCCGATCAAACCCATTCCGGTTGCGCGGTTTTCTTTGGTAGTGATGTCGGCGATGTATGCCTGCGCGGTTGAGATGTTTCCGCCGGTGATGCCGTCGAGAATGCGTCCGACGAACAGCATCGTGAGCGATCGCGCAAAGCCGAGCACGAGAAAACCGATGCCTGTGCCGATGATCGAAACGAGCAGCACTGGGCGGCGTCCGTATTTATCTGACAGGCCACCGAGAATCGGTGAGAAGATCAGTTGCATGACCGAGTAGGACGCGAACAGCAGTCCGATTGTGCGAGGTGTGGCGTTGAATATCGTCCCCTCCGCATAGAACGGCAAGACCGGAATAACAATCCCAAACCCCACGAGATCGATGAAAACAGTGGTAAGGATGACGATGAGAGGCGAACGGTTCATGTCCGGTCAGTTAAAAGGACTTTTAGAATTCCCTTTGACATGTGTCTCCCGCTAGCGGGAGGTCAGTCTCAGCGGCGTCGGCCGCGGGCGCCCGGTCCTCCGCTTCCACTCAACGCTTTATCAACGGACGCCTGACCGCCGCCTGCGATGAGCAACGCGAGCGACATCGCCAGCAATGACAACGGATACTCGTAACCGCGATTACTCGCGAAGAACCCGCCCGACCAATGCACACCGATAATCGCCGTCAACATCGTGCACGCGATCAGAAAAGCACCAACCCGCGTCAGAAATCCGAGCACGATGCATATTCCGCCGACAAATTCCGAGAACGCCGCGGCTGCCATCCACAGCCACGCGGGCCGCATGAACCCAAACGGTGTGTTATTCGCGATGAAGGCGTTGAAACCGGGCCCACCAAAACTGCCGAGCACCTTTTGCGCGCCGTGCGCGATCATGACCGCGCCGAGGCCGAGACGAATAGGCAGTGTGAACCATGTCGAGGACGTGGCAATCAGTCTACGAAACATGTGATTCTCCGATTGGTTGTTACAAACGCTGACGATATTAACCCATTCTCTTAGATCCGTGGTTATATTCCGTAGTAACATTCGCCTGCATGCCGATACTCAAAACCCGAGCGGTCACTGCCCCGACACTGTTTGCGATTCTGCTTCTTTTCGGCGTTTCGGTTTACGGACAAACGTCACCGGAAATCGCGTTTACCGTTTCGATGCCGCGTCCGCATACGCACCTGTTCGACATCGACGTCTCAATCAAACGTGGTCCAGCGGCAACAGCGCCGAACGAAGAGCTGCTGGTGATGCCGGTCTGGACGCCAGGTTCTTATCTGGTGCGCGAGTTTGAACGCAACGTGCAGGACTTCACCACGACCGACGCCGCGGGCAAGCCACTCAACTGGGAGAAGATCAACAAGAACACGTGGCGTGTCGTGACCAACGGTTCTCGCGATTGGCGTGCGACCTACAAAGTTTACGCAAACGAACTTTCCGTTCGCACCAGCGAGCTGAATTCGAGTCACGCTTACTGGAACAACGCGAACCTGCTGATGTATCTCGAAGGCTTTCTGACGAGTCCTTCGACGGTGCGTGTGGTCGCGCCGGACGTGTGGAAAGTCGCCACCGGACTACCCGGCGTGCCCGGTCAGCGCAACACATTCCGCGCCGAAAACTTCGACGTGCTTTACGACTCGCCGTTCGAAGTCAGTAACTTCAAGAGCATTCTTTTTAACGTGAAAGGCGTTCCGCATCGCATCGTGATCGACGGAGCAGGGAACTACGAGCCGGAGCGCCTGCGACGCGACGTGCAGAAGATCGTCGAGACGCAGGTGGAATTGATGGGCGGCGAGATTCCGTATCGCGACTACACGTTCATCCTGCATCTGCGCTCGAACACGGGCGGCGGACTCGAACATGCAAACTCCACGTCACTCGGTTATTCGCCCTTCGGTTTCGCGATTACACGCGGCGATCGCCTAACTTCGGCGTCGCCCAATGCAGCCGAAGCGCAACGCGATTATCGCGGCTTTCTTTCGCTCGTGTCGCACGAGTTCTTTCACCTGTGGAACGTGAAGCGCATTCGCCCGGACGCGCTTGGTCCATTCGATTACACGAAGGAAAACTACACGAAGCTGCTGTGGGTGGCGGAGGGAATTACCGACTACTATTCCGATCTCACGTTGCGTCGCGCGGGGTTGATCACGGACGGCGATTTCATCGGCGCGACAGCGCGCGCGATACAGGCGTTGCAGAACACGCCGGGACGGCTGGTCCAAAGCGTTGAAGAGTCGAGCTTCGATGCGTGGGTGAAGTTTTACCGGCCCGATGAGAACACGATCAACTCGCAGGTTTCTTACTACGACAAAGGCGCGATCCTTGGCCTGTTACTCGACCTCGAGATTCGCAAACGAAGCAACGGAGCGAAGTCGCTCGACGACGTGATGCGCACGCTTTACACCGAATTCTTCAAGAAGAACCGCAACTACACGCCCGCCGATTTTCAGAAAGCAGCGGAAGCAGCCGCGGGCGGGAGTCTGGAAGATTTTTTCGCGAACTACGTGCGCGGCAGGGAAGAGCTGAATTACAACGCCGCGTTCGAGGCGGTTGGCCTGCGTTTGGAGACGACGTTGCTTGGTGCGAATAACCAGCCTCTCGAGCGCATCAATTTCGGCGCCGACCTTCGGCAGGACCAAGATCGTGTGATGGTGACTCGCGTTTACGCAGGTTCTCCGGCTTACGATCAGGGGCTGAACACTGGCGATCAGATCGTAGCGCTCGACAACGTGCGGGTGACGCGCGACTTCTTCAACGCTCGCATCGCGGAAAAGAAGCCCGGCGATATTATCAACCTGACGATCTTTCGTTTTGACGAGTTGAGTACGTTATTAATCAAACTTGGTGGACGAACCGACGGCACGTTCCGGATCGTTCCCCTGCCGTCACAAACAGAAGCGCAGAAGAGAATGTTGCGCGGTTGGTTAGGTGGTTAGTGCTTAGTACTTTGTGCTTTGTACTTTGTTCGCTAGTGTGGCGTTCTACTCAGTTCGGATCGTTGAGCATGCGAACAAAGTACTAAGCACAAAGTACTAAGTTCGAGAAAAAAATGTCTTCTGAGTACCAGCACATCCGTTTACAAATTGACGATCGCGTCGGGCGCATCACCTTTGCGCGACCGCCTTTGAATGTTTTCAACATCGCGATGATGCGTGAGATTACGTCGGCGCTCAGCGAGTGTGCGCGTCGCGACGTCGTGGCGATCGTGTTTGCTTCAGACAAAGACTGTCGCGCGTTTAGCGCCGGCGTTGCGATCGAAGAGCACGTGCAGGAAACGATCTACCAGATGCTCGACTCCTTTCACGCCATCTTTCGCCAGCTCGAACAGATCGCGAAGCCCGTAATCGCGTTGGTCGACGGAGCGGCACTCGGAGGCGGCTGTGAACTGGTTGCAGCGTGCGACGTCGTGATTGCTTCGGATCGATCGCGGTTTGGCGTGCCCGAGATCAAACTCGGCGTGTTTCCGCCGGTTGCCACTGTTTTACTGCCGTTAGTGATTGGCGAAAAAAGGGCGCGCGAGTTGATTCTGACCGGCGAGATCATCGACGCCGTGGAGGCAGGACGGCTGGGGCTGTGCAACCATGTGGTTCCCGGGCCTCATCTCGAACCCAAGCTGCTCGAAGTTACTGCTAAACTGAGGGAGCTTTCGGGGACGTCGCTCGAATTCGCGCGACGCGCGATGGATCTTGGGCGCGGGCGCACGCTCGACGAGGCTTTGACGGAACAGGAAAACATCTACCTGCACGAGCTGATGAAGACGGCCGACGCAAACGAAGGCATCAAGGCGTTCATGGAAAAACGCAAACCTGTTTGGCGACATCGTTAGACCATGCGTAACACTTCTTTCAAACACGCATTCTTATCAATTCTGGTTCTGATTTGTGTTTGTGCCGCTGTCTTTCCACAGCGGACGAATTCGAGTCATGGGCGACCGACGATGTCGCCCGAAGCGCGCGCATTGCTCGAAGAAGCGAGTGCTGTCGTTTGTACACAGGCGAAGTTGGATCCGAAGAGCAGCGTAGCGATCGACGAGATGCAGGCGCGGCCGTCGTTGCCGGTCCAACATCCCGATGCGCAGGCCGGTGCGCAACGCGCGCAAAAATTGTTACCGGTCGCCAAGGCGTTGGTGATTTCCTCGTTGCGACAGCTTGTCGTTGAGTACAACCTGCAAAAATCGCCGCGGTTCGAGCGACGCGTTCAGCAGGCGATTGCTCGCGTCAACGCGGTCAGGCGCGTCAGACCTGACATGGAGTCGCGCGACAACGCGTCGGTGTTTCTAAGCCGGCCGCAAGTGATAACGTTCGGCACGATTTTTCTCGCCGGACTTCGTTCTGACGAGGGAATGATCAGCGTGCTCGCGCACGAGTTGATGCACATCGCCGACGGCGAGAACGACAGTTTGCGATTGCTGGTTAGCGCTGTCGGAAGCAAAGCCGGGGATTTGACCGGGCTCGACGTTCAGGGACAACGCGGGGAAGAGATCACGTGCGATCTGATCGGTGCGATGGCCGTGCGCGCTTACGTTGCGGACACGCCGGGCTACGAGTCGATCGCCAGGCGATTGGCCCGTTCGATCCAGCACAACTGCGTCGAGATCGACGAAGGCGACGAAGATCATCTTTCACCGCGCAGTACGATTCGTGCGCTGCTGTCGCTGCATCCCGTGCTCGTTCGTGAGCTGGTCAACGATCGCGAGGAACGCGCGCAACCGGTGCCGCCGGTCAAACAATAACGATACGGATGTCACGACGAACACCAACCTCCCACGTCTGCACAATACTCCTTACGCTAATCGTTTTTGCGGGATGTAAATCTGTCGTTACCCGGCAGGACGTACGGCCGCGCGTGCTGCGCGACGTGCCTTCGCAGAATCTCGCGTACCGTCTGAATCCTGACGCGTCGTTACCGGTTGATCTCAACGCCGAAGATCCGCTCGATAAACTCGAAGCCATCGCAAGCGACTTTACCACCCGACGCACGGACGACGCTCTGCTGCGCACCGTTAAATCGCCCGATGGATCGCGCGTGCTCGCGGTGTATGCCGCGGGTGATGAAACAGGCGCTTCGTTTCGCATCGATCTGTATAACGTGGACGGCCTGTTTATTCGCAACATAGTGCCGCCGGACCTCGCGTGTTACTTCCCGGAAACGGTGACGTGGTCGCCGGACGGTAACTTCATCAACTTCATCGCTCGTAAACGCGAGGCGCCGAGTCCGACGCCAACTCCGCCCCCAGCAAACATCTTGCCCGATCCCGATCCACAAGCGTCAGTATCGCCGCTGCCGTCGCCTTCCGTTGCTCCGGTGTTTGCGCCGGTGGAGAGTTACACGACGGAGCAGCTCTACATCTGCGATCGCGACGGGTATGGACTCAAGCCGCTCACTGCGCGCGAGGGATTGATCTACTTCTATTTTGCGTGGGCGCCCGACGGACACGCGCTCGTTGCGCTGGCGTGCAAGGAAGATGAGTGGATGCAGCGTGAACGCCAGTCGATGACGCCGGCGGGCCGTCCTCGTTTGATCGCGCTGGATGGTTCCGAGCGTTTGCTTGATGATGGTTTGACTGAGGCGGAGCCGGTTTGGTCGCCTGACGCGTCGAAAGTCGCGACGGCGTTCGGAACGGACGTTGCGATCTACGATGCAGGGTCGAGCACGCCGACGCAGGCGCGTATCAACTTGCGCGATCAGCTTCTCGCGGCGTCAGCCGCTTTCGACGAAGCCGCGAAGAACCGCGCGCCGTCGTCTGCTTCTCCGTCTGCTTCGCCGTCGTCGTCACCTTCGGGAACCGCGCCGCCTTCGGCCACGCCCGCTTCGTCCGCGTCTCCGGCAGTTTCGCGAGAACCGGCATCGTTCAATCCAATTGTTCGCCTGGAATGGGCCTCACCGGAACGTCTCTACTTCCAAACCGCGTACGTGCGGCTCAGGCCCATCGAAGCCTTCACCTTCCCGCGCTGGCACCTCTTGAACCTGAGCGCACAAGCCGCGATTCTGAAGTAGACACTTATTAGTTCGAGCGCACCTGGATCGTTGCCGTTGCGTTGTTTCCGGCGGCATCGAACGCACGCGCCTGGATGGTGTGAGTCCGGTTCATCGGATTCGGCACTCGCCAGACACAACTGTACGGCGCTGTCGTGTCAGTGCACTGCAATCCACCATTAACTAAAAACTCCACGCGTGCAACACCGACGTTGTCACTCGCCGTCGCCGTGATCGTCACGTTCGACTTGCGTGCGACGATGGCGTTGTTCGCCGGATTCGTGATCGCAACTGTCGGCGCGATGTTGTCTGCGCCGGCTGAGAATCCGATTCTGTTGACTGAGCCTGCACCACGCGCCAGGTAGTAAAGAAACCCGTCCGGCGAGACTTTCAGATCGACGGGAAGACTGATCCCGGTTGCGAAATCCGAAACGGCATTACCGGCGGAAGGATCGAGCCGGCGGATCCACCCACCACAGAAATCAGCGAAGAAATAGTTGCCGATGAAGTTGGACGGAAACTGCGGCGCCTGCGGGTTGTAAAACGCGCCGCCCGTGATCGCGCACGTTTGCGCGTCGTTCATGTAAGCGAATATCGGATCGCGAAAGCTTGGGTTCGGCGGATTACAAAAACCTTCGCACGTGGGCCAACCGTAATTCGATCCGGCAATACCGTCGTTGATCTCTTCCCACGTGTTCTGTCCGACGTCGTTGATGAACATGCGGCTCGTGTTGCCCTGGAAGGAGAACGTGAACGGGTTGCGTAGACCAAGGGCCCAGATAGTTTGGTTTGCGCCAGTGGTTTGGTTGATGAATGGATTGTCGGGCGGAACACCTCCGGTAGACGTCATGCGCAACATCTTGCCGAGCCGAGTCGACAACGACTGCGCGTTCGCGGCGTTGGCGTTCTCGCCGACCGCCACGTAGAGATTGCCATCGGGTCCGAAGTGCATCGCACCACCGTTGTGGTTCGTCGCAGAGCTGAGGTTCGGCAGTTCCATGATGATCGTTTCGCTGCCGGCTAACGCAACGTCGCCGGACGCGGTGAAACGACTGATGCGATTGTGAATCGTCGGTGTTGTGGCGGTGTAATAGATATAGACCAGTTGATTGGAAACGAAGTTTGGATCAAAGGCGATGCCGAGCAGTCCGCGCTCGCCTGATGAATCTACCGTCACGGTAAGAAACGGGGTGGCTAGCAGCGCCCCATTTTTGATCACGCGCAACGCGCCGCCCTGTTGGCAAACGAATATGCGCCCGTCGGGAGCGAGTGCCATCGCAGTTGGATTGTTGAGTCCACTAGCGACGACGGCATCGGTGAATCCGGTGGGAACGGTGGCGGCGGATGCGGTTGTAGCGGCGCTCAGCACGAGTAATGAAACAAATACGAATCGCACGAGTCGAAAAGTCATAGAAACCTCCACAGCGAAAACGATTGAGCCGGGGCGAGGGCGCGTTTAGTCGGGCATTTGTTAATGTGTCGGATATAGCACTGGGCCGGGAGGAGAAGACCTTGCCACGTGTGTGTTTCGAAAGTTTTTCGAGATCGTGTGAGGGATCTTATCGTTCGCCGTAAGCCGACGTGTCGACGTTCCAGAAGATGATTGCGAGTAGACCGATGAAGATCAGGACCATGAGGACACAGCCGATCGTGAACCGACGCGCCTCGGGCCGCTTATCGGCCATGTAAATGGCGACGAAGTGTTGGAAGATGTGGTCGATTAGATCGAACACGGGGAATCTTATTCGTGTTGCCTTACGAACTCCTGAGCGGCTTCTTTGGTTGCGAACAAATAGAGGCCAAGATGATCGAACCGTGCGGCTGAACCGTTATGAGGAACTCCTGCTCGTGAGGCCTGGTGCAAAAAGAACCGGACCTTCGTTGTTCCTTCCGGTACTTGAAAAATGCCCGACATCTTGACCCACTGATCTGCGGCGTTCGTGTGCGCGCGCATCCTTTGACCTTGCAGATACTCGAGTATCTCTTTTCCATCTGCACCACGTGGCTGCATCATGTAGCCATGCAAGTAGGGTAAACCAGTGATTGCGCCGTCCACATTGATCCGCTCGCTGGCGCCCTGTCCTATAAACACAACGTATTGTCCGGCAGCGTCTTTCGGCAGCTCGACGTCTTGATAGAAGCTTCCGCCATTGCGAACGACAAAATGCGGATCGTTAGCGCCGGCTGATTCGATCGCAGCCTCCCCCGAGGCTCGCCACGACTGTTCACCAAGATCGGCATTGGGATTTTGCAACAGATTTTGCGACTGCGCGTTGACAGGAGCGTTAACGATCAGCATGAGCAGAGGCAGCCAGAGTGTTTTGCGAATCATGATGGAGAGATCTACCACCATTCCTATTGTCGTTTCAATGGAACAAAGTGCTGTTAGAAGAGGTCTAAATCACATGCCCTTCCTTAAATTGTTTCCACTAGCGATTGTGCTCCTGATTGCAAACGCTGCATTGGCCCAGCAGTCGACCACGCCAGGCGATGCGCTGGTGGCGAAGTTGAAGACGCCCGATCGCCGTGTCCGCGACGTAGCGTTTTCGCCCGATGGCAAACTGCTCGCGGCTGGTTACGGTTTCACTGACGAGGGCGGGATAACGATTTGGAATGTGGCCGACCAGTCAGTAGTAGTTAACTTGTTGATTGGCACGAAACAAACAGCAGGCATCTCGTGCATCGCGTTTTCAAACGACGGCAAACTGTTTGCGGCCGGCAGCGACGACGGTGATGTGATGGTGTGGACAGTCGGCGCCTGGCGGACTCCCAAAACTATTTTGCGCAAACGAGGATCAGCGGAAGATCTGAGGTTCGGTGGGCCAATGCTGGGATTCGCGTCGGAAGACCAAGCGCTTCTTTACAACCTTAAAACCAGGGAAGTGATCGTATTAGCGTCCAGAACCGAACCTGCGGGCTCGTTCTCGGAAATCTCATTTACCCGTGACAGCAAGACAGTTGCTGTTTCCGGCGCCCGTAAAGCTTTGCTCTGGAACGTCGAAACGAGGCAGCAAATCGATACTCACGACATGAAAGCCTTTGGCTTCTTCGGCAGTCTGTCGCCAACCGGAAGATACTTCATCGTGGGCGGTGGTGCGATTTTCGGCAAGAAGGCAGTTCACATCTGGAACGTAAATGAAAAGAAGCTCGTTAGTGAGCTCACGGATTTCAGGGCCGGACTCTTCTCGGTGGCGATCTCGCATTCGGAAAGTCTTTTTGCCCTGGCCGGCGGAGATTACGGCGCCGGCGGCGGCCATTTGAGTTTGTGGAGCGTCGACGACGCGCGGGAAATTGCGTACACGCAATTTGGTACGACTCCGATCAGGGGTATTGAGTTCAGTCCTGATGACGCAATGCTGGCTGCCGGTGGCGAGGGATTCGTACTGCTCTATGCAGTGGATCGCCTGAAAGGACCAGCAGTTAAAAAACAAGAATCATCGCTGTGCGGCGAGATCGTAGTCGAAGGCGACCGCGCGTTCGTGCGTTCGCTGGCGCAGGTGCCGTTGCCGATGAGGGACTTCGGTTATCCGTGGCGTCAGGAGATCGTCAACGCGAATACGATTGCGGGGAACGTCGGCTCAGCCGTAGTGCTAAACGATTGGTCCATCGAGAGCACCGCGGCGGGCGATCGCGCTCGTATTGCGGGTTTTCGCTCATTGATCGACGATCGCGCGCGAGTAAATCCCGATCACATCGTTCTTGGTTATGTGCAAAACCCGGGGTGGAGTGACGGCTTTATCGCGAAGATATACAGCGACGGGCGGTTTGTCGCGACGAATACCCAGGGGAAGTGCCTTTCATATGGTTCACTGGTCGACTTGAAAACAGACTTCGTGACCGTGAGAGACCGTTTGATTAGCCGGGGTATCATCGACGTGGGAAAAGATCCGCTTACGCTGGGGACCGACCATTACGGTACAGCATTCATTGAGATCACAATTAACGGCGTTACGGAGCTGCGTAGTGATGCTGATGATTTGAGAGTGCTGCTCAATGGTGGTCCGGCTAAGAAGCGCGAGGCATTTAGCCGCATCTTCAAACCGGAAAAAGAGTTTATTGACTCGATGTTGAAGGCGGGGATGAAGCTGCCGCAGTAATGCGAATCAGGTGTTTGGGGCGGGCGTTTGTCGCCATCGGAGCCGCAAGCTACAATTCCCGCGACCTACAGTCATCCTCACCTTTGTGCCCCTGTAGCTCAACGGTTAGAGCAGCAGACTCATAATCTGTTGGTTCGGGGTTCGAATCCCTGCGGGGGCACCAGTGAAATCATAAAGACGGGCAGCAATAAGGCTGCGCATTTCTTTCTCCATACTCGCAATTCTGACAGGATGCAACCGGGAGACCGCAGGATCTCACACCGTTGCGTGAAATTCCCCGCCTGTAAGCCTTAATTCCCAAGAAAACTTCGGAATGACGGACGGCATTAAGGTTGCTCTAACAAAACAAACACGAGAACGGAGGAACAAGGAAGACCAAAAATGATCAGCGACGAACGTTACATTCTTGAACAACTTCTACTGGAAATCGATTTTTTCCGAAAGGGCGGAGTTGTTCGACTGCTGGATACACCATGGTTATTGAAGTCTCTCTTTCAGGATTCCTTAATCCATTTAGATCATGGTTTCCAGCCTCAGATGCGTCCGTGCGGTGAATGTCAACCGTTCAATTTTGTGTCGCCCTCTCATCACTTCGACGATGTGCCTTGTCATCACACTTTTGAAAATGAAGTTGCTGTGAACATCGGGCAGTCGGACGATTACGACGTGCCACGCGGTTTTGAACACGCAGTGACGAATTGGCTTCGAGCGAGAATGACAGGGCTTAAGAATACTTCCCACTGAATCAAAATAGAGCAGACGTCTTCTGTAGCCTACCGCCGGAGCGAGTGATTATTCCTCATCGACCCCTCTATTCAGTTGTAGACGTTGCCGGATTCGAATCAGCCCACGAGCCGACTTGGTAGGTTGGAGCCGGTGACGGGCCGGATGGTCCATCGCTCAGATCTGTTTGACGGGCGATGTATGGGCGCTTGAAGAACTTTGCAAGTTCATCAATCAATATGCATAAAGTCACCACCACCGCCACGTAACCGATACTCCAGAAGCTCAGTTGAACCGCAAAGCCAAGCGCTGCGGCGAAACCGGCTAACCTCATGCTCGCTTTAGCGAACGCCTCCGCTTGAAAAGAAGTTACCGTGGGCGAACTCGTGATTTCAGGAAAAACAGGTTCATCGATCCGTGAGAGGCTCGGCGGAGACGGCGGAAACTCTTCCCGTCCACTAAGCCACACCTCCAATTGTTTGTGCAGTGAACCGATCGCACGTCGCCCCTGGAACATCGAGCTTTGACCGACAGCTACAAAATGAATGACGTTGTTTGCGACATGCGAATTCTGCCGCCACGTGACGTACAGATTCTTCTCCGCCAGCCATTCAGGATCGGCGTCAGCAGCGCACACTTCGGTAACCTGGCTGCGCTCGAGAGCGAACTCAATCCGCTCTCCAAAGTAGTAGAGCTTCTCACGCGTCACCCACACCAGACCGATATCCCAGAACTTATATCCTTCGAACGTTCGCGACTCGCCTGCAGGCGCCAGACCCACGAGCGTCCCATATTTCGCGATCTCGGTCAGTCCGCGCGCTTCGAAACGTGCTCGTAGTTGACTAGCAAGACCGCGCTGGCCCCAGTAGATCCATTTGTTGCGGACAAGTTGACCGACTGCGAGCGAAAGAACCAGCCCGGCGACGGCTGTGACTGAGATCCAAAACGGTGACTCAACGCGGTCTAACATCCAGGCAAACGGAATTGGTGTAACGACTAAAGTCGCACAGACCGTCAGCCCAAAGCGCCCACGATACTTTGCCTTCAAATCACTCGGGAAAATCGGCCTTTCAGTTTCGAGTGTTTCAACTGAGGGGTAACTGCTTTCGGCTACTGTCGCCGTGTCTGAGACGAGCGATTGAAATCGCTCAGACGAGATGCGATGTGTGTTGGCGATGTCTGCAAGGCGGCGCATCGAATTCGGGTGCGTTTCAATCGACTTACCCCAGCCGCCGGAATGTAGTGGCATCAGATTTAGCCGCGAGAGTTTTGCAAACCCGGAAATGAACGCCTCCGGATCGCCTGTCAAACTGATCCCTATTGCATCTGCTTTCCGCTCGTTTTTACGTGAGATGAAGAATATGACGAGTGATCCGATCGCCAGCGTCGCGGAGAACATCACGGGGATCGAGTGTTGAGCGTCGATCACTTTCTGCAGGGTCATAACCACGACATTCGTAACGATCATCACCACGAGCATCACAGTGTTGGATGTGTGCGGGTGTTTCTCCTTAAGGTGTCCTATCTCATGAGCGATGATCGCATCCACTTCGCGTCTGCTAAGGTTCTTGATCAGCGAGTTGGAGATCATTACCGTGTCGTCGCTTCTGGCGAATGCGTTTGAAAGCTGGGCCCGATCCTCAGGCAGAACATAGATCTGCTTCAGCAGGACGCCGGCCTGTCGCGCTAGTTCGAAAATGCGGTCTCGCAGTTCCCCGGAAGTCAGTGCATGAACCTTTGACCCCCACACCTTCGTTAAGCTGTTGTTCAGTAGAAGCCAGACGACAAAGCCAATCACGCCGAACAGTGCCGCCTGCCGCAGGCTGCGACTGAGTGAGTTGATAATGAGGACCAGGAGAATGAGAGGCATCAGCGAGAACACATTCAACCAGATGATTCGCTGAACAACCTTTCGCGGAGACCATTCCACCGCCTGCACGAATCGATAGATTCTCGCGGAAGCAAAGTGACAGAGAAACATAACCGCAATTAGCGGCGCAAAGTAGCTAACGATGATGACAGACTGACTGACGCGCACACCATAGGGTCGGAATGCGTACGAGATCACTTCGTACAAGCCTGAAAAAGCACCGACGGGTAACCAGATCAGCCAGAGCGCGAAGAGCAGCCTGTGCAGGAAAAGCAGATGAGTGCCCCATAGTTGTTCTGGACGCTCCGCGAACTTCGGCGCCGATAGACTCCGGCCGATGATCCACAGAGGCGGCAGCAAGAGAAACAGAAACAGCGGTGTTGCTCTAATTAGAATGTCTAAGGCGCTGTAGCCTTTCGCAAGGTCAAAGCCAACTACGTGGGGCTGACGAACGTCGATTTCGAGCTTGTGAAAGTTCAGAAAAATGCGTCCGTCAATCGATCGTTCTTCTGTGCCGGCTATCTTAACTTTGTAATTGTTTTCAAACATCACCCAGATCTTTAACCGTTCGATCTCTTGCGCCCTTAACGTTTCGAGTAAGGGTTCGAGGTCGACCTGGCACCATGATTTCAATCCCTTGCCAGTGAAGGCGTTTGGCCCCTCACCGGAGATCGTGGTCCAGTAATCTTGAGTACCAAATTCGTCGAGTTCTTCCTTTTCGGCGCGCGACTGCGTTGGCGCCTCGAAGTAGACCGGGAAGCGAAAAGCTTGCTTCAGACTGCGCTCGAGCTGCGTTCTGTCTTTGACACGGAGTGGCACTCCGAGAGTGAAGCGAGCGCGCTCCAGCGGATCGAAGTCAATACTCAGCCACGCGTCATTAAGTGATGCTTGCGGATCCGGAAGTCCGTCGTCCTGAGCCCGCAACGGCAACGGTGTAGCGAGAAGTATCGTTAGAAATGCAAGGCAAATCAGGGGGAAAGGGCGGTGAGTTTTCATAGGCTCATTGGTTCATGGCACGATGGTGGGTGATTCATAAGCGGCGAATGCGCATTGCGGTATGGACAAAATGCTCGCCAGTTTTGTGGTGGATTTCGTGAGGTAACGGGACGTGGCTCAAACCCTCACCGGGCTAAGAGCCTAACTGACTTATAGACGGTGCTTCCCGAAATATCAAGGTTTTTGGTGAAAATAATCGGTTGCTTCAGGGCCGAACCCCCTGCGGCAAATGTGTACACTCCAGATCTTTTAAGCTACTTTTTTGTGTTCACCTTGATTCGCTCAATGTATGAGTGTATAGGACGACTTACCCCCCGAACCAAACAAACTAACTGGGCGGGCCGGTTCTCTTCCCTTAGCCTCTACGCCAAGTGTAGTCAGCTAACGTCTTGTTCCAACGAGGGAAAGGAATTGGTCCATGAGAGTTAAAGCGCTCAGACTTTTTGTTCAACTGCTGCTGTTCGGATTGCTGCTCGGCGCCTCATCAACTGCTTATGCAGACACCGTGGTGATCACCTCGTTCAGTTTCGGACTTCAGGTCACACCCACCGCGGGGACTGTGGCATTCACGCCGACCGCAGCAAGCACGCGTGCCGTCGCGACGAACAGTATCGGTGGAAACCAGGACATAACCTCGAACACGTTGCCCGTCGCTCAAGCAGCGGCAATGGTGACCTTTGCCAACTCGTCTGGAATGGCAAATGCCGCCAACCAAACCGCCACGGCCAACAGCTTCGTCAGCGTTGGAGGTTGCACTTGTACCGCGTCCGCGTTCGTACTAGCTTCCTTCAACTCCACGTTTGTGATCCAGGGCGGCGACGGCAACGTTGACGTCACCATTTCGCCTATGCCCTTTGCAATGGGGCAGGTAACCACGGACCAGTTTGGCCAATTCGCACACGCGTCGATCTCCTGGAGCGTCAGGCTAAACGGCGTAGTGATATTTTCTACCGACGAAATGTTGAGAGAAGTCAGCGGCCCTAACCAAACGGGAGGGTTTTCACTAACGCCAGGTTTACTGTCGAGGGTAGTTACGCTGCAATACGGCGTCCCGAACACGATCAGTGTCAACATCAGCGCCGTTGCAGCGGGAGCGAGTGCTGTTCCAGAACCGGCAACCGTCGTATTACTGATCTCGGGCCTCGGGTTCATGACCGGTGTCTTAAAGAAAAGACGAAACACGACTGACACTTAGCCGTGTCGCCCGGCGTGCTATCGACGCGCAAAAACGTTAGGTCCAATCTGGCCCAGCAACTCGTCTTTCCCGGAAGCGCGGATCACGCGCACGCGCTGACCGGTGTTAGTCGTGTCGTTACTTTCGAGCAGAAATAAAGAATCGCCGAACGTCGCCACTGCCGTTGCACGCCAACCACCAACGCTTCGGTTGACGATGTGCTGCGACCCATCTCGATCGATGCGAACCACCTGACCGAGATCGGGAAGCGCCGTAAAGATGCGTTTACGATCGTCGATCGCAATACTCCAAATCCGCGGCGCTCCAGTCGGGTTCCAGATCTTCGGCTCGATCAGCTTGCCATCGACTACGGCTACTAATCGCACAATCCCGTCCGTCCCGACGCGTCGCAGGCGGCCGCCGTCCGAGAGGTAAAGGGTTTCATCTGCCGACCAGTGATAGGCGATCACCTGCTGCAATGGTGGTTCGCCTTTCGCGACCTCTCCGGAACCTCGGAACGGCCTCACCTTTCCGTCAGAGGTCCGGTCCAGTATCTGCGCTCCCTTTTGAAAGATGATCTCGCCGTGCTTGCCGATGGCAAAGACTGGAGCGTTTACCTGCGACTCTTCGGCCACCTTGACAGGCTTGGAGGCGTCGAGAAAGACACGAAACAAAGCGCCGCCGATCTCCTGAAAGGATTCTGAGTAGAGCTGGCCGTCCAGGCCGCGAATGGTCCAATGCACATGCAGGTTCCTCGCCAACGGCTGCGGCTGCTTGCCCTTTTCCAGGCGCCAGACGGCGTTGTTCATCGGGTCACCGAAGACGACTGTGTTGATATCAAGGGCGATGAGTCCTCCCCCTGGATGTGCCGACACCGCCACAGGAAGAAAAAGAAGAAACAGCGCGCGGATAATCTTCATTTGTTTCAGTCAGCCTCCGAATCTCACTGGTTTCGGCAATGCGTAAGACGTTCATCGGCGTGAAAAAATTCCCGCTTGAAGGCCCCCGCTGAGTGCGAGGCCGTCAACATCTGTCCGCCACGCGGGTTCTTACTTGAACTAAAGTTCGCGCGGTGGGTGCTGCCGTCGTTTAGCTGCACGACAAGTTGGCGGCAGGTACCCGCCCAACCGGCATCAGTCTTCCAAACGTAGACGTACTGGTCGGTCGACGGGTCGTAAGTAAGCCTGCTACCGCCCGCAGTAACTCACGCACGAGCAGGCGACAGCGATATTAACCGAGCAGCATAAGACCACCGCGCGAATAATGAATGAGGCGATTTGTTTTTATTGGTTTGGTGCAACACGATAGTCTGACGGAACCTTCATGGTATTCGACACTGCGCGCGGCACGAAATCGGCGGTCCCCCCAAGCACCCCAGGACGACCGCCGATCGGATTGTAGCGCGCCCCTTGAACTGGGCCCGAGTGTAAGCAATTTGCCGATGAGTGCTGGTGCTTTTGACAGGTGAAACCTACGAAGTGTCTTAGCCGTGTAACCAACCGGAGGTCGGGACTGATGAAACTCTTCGTCAACGAAAAAGCGCTTTTAATGCTCGTAGTGGTTGTCGCTGCACTCCCAAACGTCTCCGCTCCGAATGCGGCCCCGGCGGCGAATGTGGTTGCGATTCGCAATGTCACCGTCCTTCCGGGTAACGGTGCGCCGCCCGTTACTGACGCCACAGTAATCGTTCGAGACGACCGGATCGCCGCTATTGGACCAGCGGCGGAGACTGCGATTCCCGCCGGTGCTCGTGTAATCGATGGTCGAGATAAGTTCCTCGTGCCAGGCTTTATCGAGATGCATGCACATTTATCAAAAGCGCGCGCCTCTGCTCTCGGGTTGTTTATAGCGAATGGCGTGACGACTGTTCGAGATATGGGAGGGGATCATGAGGAGTTGTTGCGTTGGCGCCAGGAGATACGAGCAGGAAATCGAGTCGGACCACGAATGCTGATTGCTGGTCCGTACCTGGAGGCGGCTCGCAACATCGAACGCATGCGACGAGATCCACCGGAAAAGCGGATCGAGCCGTTCGAACGAACGCGGATTGCCGTCGGGTCTCCGGCAGAAGCTCGAAGAATCGTCGCGGAACTCGCATCGCGAGAGCTCGACTTCCTCAAGATTCGAACCGTGCAAGACCGCCCAACCTACCTCGCGTTAAATGAAGCCGCTAACGCGCACGGGATACCGCTCGTGGGCCATGTCAGCGGAATTCCGCCTGAAGTTGTGCTCGAAGCTGGTCAGGATGGGATCGAACATTCTTTCTATCCATCGCTCGATGGTAAGACGCGCGAAGAGCGACTGGCTGTGTGGCGCAAGTTTGCGGATCGACGTGTCGCGATTGTACCGACGCTCGTCGCGCTCTTTGAAGCTACGTTTCCGGCTACGGATCGCTTGCGCGCGATTGCCGGCGATGATGAAGGGAAGATCGAGCCGCGTCGAGCGTATGTGTCGAAATACCTTGTGCTTGACTGGCGTGAACAAGTCGAGGAGGCGACGGATCAGCGGCGACAGACCTTGCGGAAAATATGGGATGATGTGATTCGTCGCGATCTTCGCGAAATGCACGAAGCGGGAATTGATGTGCTCGCAGGATCAGACGTCAGCGTGCTAAACATTTACCCAGGTTTTTCGATCCACGACGAGTTGGCGTTGTTTGTCAGTGAACTGGGAATGACACCTGCCGAAGCGCTCGAGCGGGCGACGCTCCGCTCGGCCAGGTTTTTGCGAATTGCAGATTCGGTCGGAAGTATCGAACGCGGAAAGATCGCCGATCTGGTCCTGCTCGATGCTGACCCTCTTCAAGACATTCGAAATACCAAACGCATTGCCGCAGTCGTGCTCCGCGGCACAGTCTACGACGCTCAAGCCATCACCAAACTCCTGGACTCCGTCCGCACCGCACCCGATCGTCGAGCGGACGACTGGGGGAGAAAAGCATCAAAATAGGAACTAACCGCGGGTCGATGCGTCTAATCAGATGGCCGAGCATAAAACACACCTGGTCTCGAGGAGAGCAAATGGCGCCGCTCAGAACGCTGATCTCGTCAGTCTTGATATTTTCGTTCCTCCCCACCGTATTTCATGGACCACTGCGACAGGTTGTTAGAGCGGAGCAGGACACTGCCGGTCAGGAGCGCGGTTTGGAGTTTCGGCTCAGCGGGGGTGTCGGTCAGCCGGAGGTCGCCAAACCTCCGACGCAGTTGGCTCCTGCGAGTGAGCTGTCGGAGAGCGAGACTGAGAACATACTGAGCCGTCTCCCGGCGATGACGGTCGATGCGAACGCTAATCAGGAGTTTGCCCTTCGTCAGGGTTCGCTGCCACCGCCGCGCACCGGCAACACCGTCGAGGTTTCGTTTCCCGCTTCGAGCACTGCTGCGAGTGAGACAGTAACTGCTGGTCCACTCGAAGTGGTCCGTTATTCACCGGAAGGCAGTGTTCCACTTGCGCCAGAGCTGAGCATCACGTTCTCCCAACCGATGGTCGCGGTAACTTCACAGGACGAAGCCGCGACCAGCGTGCCTGTAAAACTCAATCCTCAACCGGCCGGCAGATGGCGTTGGTTAGGAACGAAGACGCTCATCTTTCAACCTGATGACCGCTTTCCAATGGCCACCACCTACGCGGTGACTGTTCCCGCCGGAACTCGCGCCGCAAACGGCAGCGCGCTCGCAACCGAAAAAGCCTGGAGCTTCACCACGCCGCCGCTGAACGTCAAGGCTTCATATCCAAACTCCGGCACACATGCGCGCGACG
Organism: Pyrinomonadaceae bacterium; assembly: GCA_025923035.1. Classification (GTDB taxonomy): domain Bacteria; phylum Acidobacteriota; class Blastocatellia; order Pyrinomonadales; family Pyrinomonadaceae; genus PSRF01. Next base: position 41,500 of record JAICGQ010000002.1, read on the forward strand.
CTCTGATGTTTCTCGAATTCGATCAGCAGATAGATCCGGCGGCTATCCTGGGTGCGATCAGGGTCAGCAGCGGCAACCGCGTGCTCAAAACGCGTCTCGCAACCAGCGATGAAGTAAAGCAAACGATCTCGCGCGACCCAAACAACACGTCGGTGTTGAGTCAGGCGATGAAAGACAGGTGGTTAGCGTTCCGCGCGATCGATCCAAAGAGTGGTCGAACGGATCTCGCTTTACCGCCCGCTTCTCAAATTAAGGTTTCGTTACCAGCGGGCGCGCCATCAGCCGAAGGACGGAACCTTTCGCAAAAGCCGCATGAGTTCTCGTTTCGTACTTATGGTCCATTGAGAGTGACCGAGCACGGTTGTGACGGCGGCAGTGGCTGCAATGTCTACGACTCGTTCGACGTCGAGTTTAGCAATGCGCTGGCTGACGACTTCGACGCGTCGAAGATCAAAGTGGAACCAGCCATACCGGATCTCGAAACGTCTTTCTACGATTCGTACCTGAACATCAGTGGTTACAAACAGGGAAATACAACTTACCGCGTCACGCTCGACAAATCGATCAAAGACCGTTTCGATCAACCGTTGGGCCGCGACGTCACGCTGACGTTCAAAGTTGGTCCAAGTCCGAAGAGATTCATCGGGCCTGACGACGATTTCGTTGTAATGGATCCAGCCGCGCCGACGCGTTGTTCCGTCTTCTCAGTCAACTACACAAAGCTTAACGCTCGCATTTACTCCGTCACGCCAGAAGACTGGCCCAAGTGGATGGCTTACCAGAAAGCCCGACAAGACGCGAAAAAGCCAACGCCACCCGGTCGCCAGGTCGTTTCTAAAACTATTACCGTCGCGAATTCTCCAAACGAAATTGTAGAGACAGTTATCGATCTAACTCCCGCTCTTACTAACGGGCGCGGTCATGTGATCCTGATCGTCGAGCCTACCGGCGGACCATCCGGTGAAGACGATGGGACCGCTAGTACTCACTCCTGGATTCAGGTCACCAACATCGGACTCAACGCATTCATCGACAACACCGACCTTGTCGGCTGGGCGACGTCGCTCAAGGACGGAACGCCATTGAGCAATGTCGATCTGACTGTTTTGCCGGCAGACGTCTCCGCGAGGAGTGGACCAGATGGGCTGGCCCGGCTGCCTTTGCAGTCAACGAGCTCGACTGAGCAGGGCTTGCTGATCGCGCGACGAGATGGAGACGTAGCCATCCTGCCTGGGCAGATGGGCTACTCAAGAGTGGCAACCGGAGACTGGGTAAAAAAGACCGAGAAGGATTCGTTGCGTTGGTTTGTCTTCGACGATCGCAAGATGTATCAGCCGGGTGAAGAAGTACACGTCAAAGGCTGGATTCGGCAAATCAGTGGCGGCAAGACTGGCGACACCAGTTTATTCCCAAACGCCGGAATGCATGTGTCGTATGTCTTAACGGATTCGCGCAACAACCGCATCAGGGATGGCAACGTTCAACTCAACGCTCTTGGCGGGTTCGATTTCGCACTGAAGTTGCCGGACAAGATGAACCTTGGTCACACGAGGCTGCAATTAGTAACGTCGAGTGCGCTTCCCGGCGCTACTCACGCTCATCACCTGGAAGTGCAGGAGTTTCGCCGGCCGGAGTTTGAAGTCAAGACGCAGACTGAAACTGAAGGACCGTTCATCGTTGGCGGCGGAGCTGACCTTTCAGTGAGCGCCACCTATTACGCGGGTGGTGGTTTAGCAAATGCTCCCGTCAAGTGGAGTGTGATGGCGATGCCTACTCAATTCACGCCGCCCAACCGCAACGATTACGTCTTTGGCGAATGGGTGCCGTGGTGGCGTCATGGCACTTCGGGTAGACCAACTTGGCAAGATCGACTTAGTGTTACTGACGCAAGCGGAAAGGACCACGTGCATCTGGATTTCGATCGCGTTAGCCCGGCGCGCGCATCCACTGTCACAGCGTCCGCTACGGTAACAGATGTAAACAGGCAATTGTGGAAGTCTGAGACAACGCTGCTGGTCCATCCCGCGAATCTCTACGTCGGATTGAAGAGCGACAACACGTTTGTCGAGCGCGGCCAGCCATTAAAAGTGCAGACGATCGTTGCCGACCTCGACGGTAATCTCGTTGAACGGCGAGACATAACGATGGTTGCCAGTCGGCTGACCTGGAAACAGGAAAAAGACGATTGGACCGAAGTTGAAGTAGATCCGCAGGAATGTTCGATCCGCTCCGCCGCGGGCCCCGTCACGTGCACCTTTCAACCACAAATCGGCGGCGAGTATCTCGTTAGAGCGACCATTCGCGACGATCGCGAACGTGCGAATGAGACTGAGTTCAGAGTCTGGGTTTCCGGCGCTGACTCGGCGCACCGCGACGTCGACGAGGAAAGCGTCGAGCTGATTCCTGACAAGAAGGATTACAAAGCAGGTGACACTGCAGAGATCCTCGTCCAGGCCCCGTTTCATCCCGCCGAAGGTGTCTTGACTGTGCGACGTTCGGGCCTGGTGAAGGTCGAACGATTCCGCATGGACCAACCGACGACCACTTTGCGTTTGCCGATCGAGCAAGGCTGGACGCCGAACGTGCACGTGCAGATCGATCTGCTGGGCCAGGACGAACGCGAGGAGACGAGCAGCAACGCCCACGCCGGCGCAAAACCTCTTCCGAAGAAGCCGGCCTACGCGAGTGGAAATCTGAAACTGTCGATACCACCACTCGATCGACGTCTCTCAATACTGGCAACGCCTCGTGACAAAGCGCTCGAGCCCGGCGGTGAAACGAGTGTGAACGTGGAGGTCAAAGATGCTTCCGGCGCTCCGGTCGCAGGTGGCGAAGTGGCCGTCGTAGTAGTCGACGAAGCGATCCTGGCGCTCACTGATTACAAACTCGATGACCCCGTTTCAGCTTTTTATCCTGAACGCAGTGCCGGCGTCGAAGACCTTCACCTGCGGGGAAGCTTGTGGCTTGCGACACCTGCCGGGATCGAGGAGGAAGGCGACGGCGACGCGGGAGGGGGAGGAGTTCGCAGACGTGGCCGCGGTGGGGTAGCGCCACCGCCATCGTTCGCACGCGGACAATTGGCAATGGCGGATATGGCGTACGCGCCGAACGCGCCGCCGATGGCGATGATCTCGGGATTATCAATCGCGCAGCCTGAGCGGATTCGTATGCGACAGGACTTCAATGCGCTTGCAGTATTTGCGCCCGCCGTTCCCACCGATGCAAATGGACGCGCGGAAGTGAAGGTGAAGCTGCCGGACAATCTCACGCGCTATCGCGTCATGGCAGTCGCCGTTGCCGGCGGCAAACAGTTCGGTTCGGGCGAGTCGTCGATCACGGCGAGGAAACCTTTGATGGTGCGTGCTTCTGCACCTCGGTTCCTGAACTTCGGCGATATGTTCGAGTTTCCGGTCGTGGTCCAGAACCAAACTGACGCGGCGATGTCGGTTGACGTAGCACTGCGTGCGAGTAACGCACGAGTTGGCGCAGCGAACTCGGCTGCGTTCTCAGGCCGGCGTGTCACGGTGCCGGCGAACGATCGAGTAGAGGTCCGCATTCCAGTCGCGACCGCAACTGCCGGCACAGCGCGGTTCCAGGTCGCGGCGGTGTCCGGCGCGTGGACCGACGCGACCGAAGTCTCTTTACCGGTCTGGAGTCCGGCAACGACGGAAGCATTTGCGACCTACGGAGAGATCGATGAAGGCGCAATCAGTCAACCGGTGAAAGCTCCCGCCGGCATTTTCAAACAATTCGGCGGACTCGAGATCGAGGCGTCGTCAACTCAGTTACAACAGCTTACCGACGCGTTTGTATATCTACAGAACTATCCGTACCAATGTTCCGAGCAGCTCGCGTCGCGCATCATTTCGATAGCCGCATTGAAGGATGTTCTGCATGCCTTCAACACGACGGGACTGCCGTCGCAGGCGGAGATGCATGCGAGTGTGACGCGCGACATAAAGCACCTTGAAGGACTGCAAAACCCGGATGGCGGATTTGGTTTCTGGAAACGTGGCGAGGAGTCGTGGCCATTCTTGAGTATTCACGTTGCCCATGCGCTCGCGCGCGCGCGACAAAAGAACTTTCCCGTCCCGGTGACGATCTACGATCAGGCGAGACAATACCTTCGCGGAATCGAACGTCATATTCCTCGTCGTTACGGCATCGACGCGAGACGCGCGCTGATCGCTTATGCACTCTACGTGCGCGCACAGATGGACGATCGCGACACGAGCAAGGCGCGCAAATTCGTGTCGGAGCTGCCCATCGAAAACCTCTCGCTGGAGACTGTCGGCTGGTTGCTTGCGGTGATGTCGGGCGACGAGGCGTCGCGAAACGAAGTCGAGGCGCTTCGCAGTAGTTTGAAGAACCGCGTCACGGAAACGTCCGGCGCCGCACATTTTGTTACTTCGTACGACGACGACAATCACCTGGTGCTGAATTCGGATCGTCGTGCGGATGCGGTGGTCCTCGAAGCTTTAATCGGCGATCAACCGCAAAACGATCTGATTCCGAAGATCGTGCGCGGCCTTCTCAATCATCGCACTCAGGGGCGGTGGTCCAGCACGCAGGAGAATGTGTTCGTTTTGATCGCGCTCGATCGTTATTTCAGGACTTATGAAAAGGTGACGCCGGATTTCATCGCTCGCGTGTGGCTTGGCAACGCTTATGCCGGCGAACACACGTTCAGAGGAAGATCGGTTGGACGGCAGCGAGTCAACGTTCCGATGCGGTATCTGGCTGACAGTGGTTCCGCGCAAAACCTGGTAATCAGCAAAGGCGGAGAAGGCCGGCTCTATTATCGGTTGGCGATGAGTTATGCGCCTGCGCGTTACGGGCTCGACAGTGCTGATTATGGCTTTGCTGTCGAGCGTACGTACGAAGCGATCGACGATCCGAGAGACGTGCAACGTGATGCTGACGGTGGTTGGCGGATCAAAGCCGGCGCGCGCGTGCGTGTGCGTGTGACGATGGCCGCGCCTGCGCGACGTTATCATGTCGCGTTGGTGGATTACTTGCCGGCGGGGTTTGAGTCGTTGAATCCGGAGCTGGCGGTGACGGAGAGCATTCCGGAAGACAAGAAACAACAACCAACGGCGACGCACGTTGGCAGTTTTCATGGGTTGAGTTGGTGGCTGTGGCGGCGAGTTTGGTTCGATCATCAGAACCTGCGCAGCGAACGTTCGGAGGCGTTTACGTCGCTGTTGTGGGGCGGTGTTTACAACTACAGCTACGTCGCTCGCGCCACGACGCCCGGGACGTTTGTCGTGCCGCCGGCGAAAGCTGAAGAGATGTACCACCCGGAGACTTTTGGGCGAAGCAAGAGCGATCGCGTGCGCGTCGAATAGTTGAACCCCGCCCGTTCCACGCGGATAAGCCAAAAAATAAAAAGTACTTGGCATAACAAAGTACTTGTGGTATTTATCGTGTCGTGAATCTGCCGAACACGGCCACGGTAATCCTGGGAGCGCTCGTCGCCCTCGTCTGGTCCTATTCCTGCCTGAGTTTCGCCGCCCACCTCAAAACCAATCTGAGGCTTCGCACCGGCTACACACGCAAGGTCTTCCACGTACTGATCTTCACTTCAGCGGTGATCGTCCACGCTCTGGGCGGGTTCTGGGCGGTGTGCGTGTTTGGTTTGATGGTGTCGCTGGTGGTCGGCTTTGCCGTCTTCCGCGGTCGAGGCAACCGCCTGTACGAGGCGCTCGCCCGCAAGCAGGATGGACCAGATCGCACGTACTACATCGTCATCCCGTACTTCGCCACGCTGATCGGAGGAATGGTCAGCAACATATTGTTTGGCCCGTTGGCGGTGATGGGCTATCTCGTCGGCGGCCTGGGCGACGCAGCTGGCGAACCTGCCGGGCTGAAGTGGGGGAAGCACCGTTACAAAACTCCGAGCAGCCCGCGCTTCAACAAAACACTCGAAGGCTCCGTTGCAGTGCTCGCTGCATCAGCAGTAGCTCTCGCGATCGGCGTGGCGATCAGTCCGCAACTGAGTTTCGGAGTGCGATCGCTCGTCGCACTTCCCGTAATCGCCCTTGTTTGCACTTTAGTCGAAGCGTTTTCACCGCGCGGTTGGGACAACGTACCGATGCAGATTGTTCCCACCGTGCTGGCAGCGATTCTGTTGTCGAAATGATCAGTTTCAGTTCCACAGTCAGGTGATAACCATGCATGACATTCTGAAATCCGCCGACGTCAAAAGATTCGTCGTCGTGTCGACGCTGCTGTGCTGGTGCTTTTGTATGATCGTTGTGCGCATCGATCGAACGGGCTCCGGTTACTATCGATTCCTGATCACCAATCTTTTTCTCGCCTGCGTGCCGCTATTTTTGAGCACCGCGCTGCGAATCGCGAATCGTTGGAAATTTCCGCGCTTGATTCAGTTGGCCACGTTTGGGCTGTGGCTACTGTTTCTTCCGAACGCACCTTACATTCTCACCGACATCCTGCACTTGACGCGCGCGAACCACGCGCCCGTCTGGTACGACCTCGCGCTGCTACTCTCGTGTTCCGGAACAGGCCTGCTCGTCGGCTACCTGTCACTCATCGACGTGCAGGGCATCGTGGCGCGGCGCTTTGGCACTGCCTACGGTTGGATCTTTGCGGTGGTGTCGCTGGTGTTGAGTGGCTTTGCGATGTATCTGGGCAGGTTCCTGCGCTGGAACAGTTGGGACGTTCTGGTCGCGCCGACGAAAGTCATTGAAATACTGGGCGCGATGACGCAGCCCTGGGCACACACTCGGCCGCTGGCGGTCACGATAGTGTTCGGCGTTATCTTCGCGCTCGGGTACGTCAGCGTGAGAATACTGCTGGTCCAACCGGAGCGTTCGTGAGGTTCAGCGGCGCGCTTTTGCCGGCGCACCCCGGGCTGCCTTTCGCTTCGCACTCTGACTTTGTGTCGCATGAGCAGCGCCCGGCGTTGAGGGCGGGACGCCGAATCTTAAAGCCCGCCGTTGGCGCTCGACGTCGATGGTCCAATCCGGCGACGAAAGCATGTTACCCAACTCGACGCCCTTTGTTTCGGCGAGTGACTGGATATGGCCGACGAGCCACGGCACAAACTGTCCCTGAATGACCTCGGCAAGCTTGGCATTTGGAGGATAGATCACGCTCAACCTGGCTTTCATCACCTGAACTCACCGAGCATGAAAAAATAGAAGTCTACACTTCGCCTTCTGCCAAATCAGCAACGCCTTTTCAGGCAAGAGCGTGTCAAGAGCTTTCAAGTCAACTTCAACCCGGGGAAGCGGCATCACGACCAGACAAAAATTGTAATCAGTGTCGCGCGGCCGAATGTTTGCATTTACCTTCAACCCGGTCTTTTGTTCGATCTCAACTTTCAGACGTCATTGAAGATTTCAGCAAGCCAGCAGAGGTAGGTCTTAACTCCCCTTTGGTGATTGACATCTCCTGGGGAACTCATTACTCTGCGGCTGCTTCGCTGAAACTTCGCCCTTCGGACACCAACA
>JAICGQ010000003.1 GCA_025923035.1 Pyrinomonadaceae bacterium
ACCACCGGTCGCAGCAGCGCTTCGGGACTCGGAAAAGTTGCTTGTAACGACTGCAGATTGCTGCCCAGACCGCCGAGTGCGCTCGAGGCCGCGCCGCCCTGAACGATCGATTGGACCTGTGGCGACGAAACAGACCCGCTGATCGAACCGCGCGCGTTCATGATTGCCGACAGGTCGAGGCTTTGCAGATCTTCGAGCAGGCTCATCGCGCGTACCTCAACGTGAGATCGGAAATGTCTACCGTCAGAAACAAGTCAGAGCGCAACGCCGGAGCGACGTTGCGAAACACCGCGACCGGGAAGCTGACGGCCGGTTCATGTGAGTTTGTTTCCAGGATGTCTTTTAAACGCGACGCGCCGATGAAGAGCGGACGCCCGCCGGGATCGGGATCGTGGATCGCGATGCGCGCGAGTGGCTGCTCGCCGGTGACCCAGAAGAAACGACCGCGATTCGCGCGAACGCGCAAGCCAAGCGCACCGCTCAACGTCACACCCGAGGGCACGTCAACCCAACGCGTGCGGATTTCGGTATCAGGCGTGAGCGTAAGGACGGCTGGTGGTCCAACCGGCGATCCGGCGACACCGCCGTTGACGGAAACGAACTCGAGCGACAGTTCACATTCTTCCGGCGCTCGGCCGATGATGCCGACGCGCGCCGGCGTGATACCGTCGAGCGCTTCGGGCGCGAAGATCTTCAACACGCCACTCGCAGTCGCGATAACTCCGCTGACAGCCGCGCTCGCCTCTGGTGGTTCGTCCGAAGCGTTTTCGAGAATGCGGATGCCTGCGTAAGTGATTGTGAGATCGCCGGCGACTGATGAGGGCCTTTCATCTGCGAGCGCGCCATCAAGATTGAGCTGCACCGGATCGCCGGTCAACTCCGTGCGCACCACGCCTTCCTTCACACGCAACACGGCGCCCGCGATTCGTCTAAACAAGACGATCGCCTGGGCTGGTGCGTCCGCGCTCACGGTGAACGTCGCTTCGAGCGGCTGGTTATTCTGGACCTTCGCTTTGAGCGCCAACTCGAGCGCGTTGCGAATGTCGACTTCGTTCGAAGGTGCTTCCGGATCGTATTCCGGCAACTGCCAGAGCGTGTTGCCGTCTGGTCCAACCAGCTTGATGTTGCGCGCTACAGCTTCAGTGCGAAGATGGATCCGGGAAACATCAGCAGCCTGCGTTTCGAATTCACGCGGCTCACCACCGTTCACCAGCGACACTCGGACTTTCGCCGCGGGCACCGAATCGTCCAGAGTCAAAACGCGATTTGAAAACGATGCGCCGGTTAACGTTCGCGGCACCATTTTCTGTCTACTGACCGGCGGAACCGAGAAGCGCGGCGAATCCCAACCACCGCCTTGCACCGGCGGAAACGAAATTGCCAGACGCAGATCGGCAAGACCGTCAGATCCGGTGATCTCGTTTCCGCCCGATCGTTTCAGACCGCTCAGTGTCAACGCCTTCACGCGCTTGCCCTGCGGGATCGTAATGATCCAACCATCGTCGGTACTGAATGAAACGTCCTGTTGTGTTTCCGAGACCACCGCCGGCGCCAGGAAGACGCTCGCTTCCTGCACCTCCGCGCTCGTCGCGCCCGCGACACTGGCCCAACGAACGGTGTGCGCGAAGCCGGGCGCCGCAACATTGCGCGGCGTCATCACCACGACCGCCTCGCGCTCACGTGCGGAAACTTTGTCTACCTGTTCAACAATCGCCATGGCCTACGCTCCGCGTACCTCCAGCGGAAACCTTCCGAGTTCGATTCCGACGCCGCCTTCGCCGTCGTCGAGCGAAACGACGAGGAGGTCCAATGCAGGTTGGGCCGGCGGCGTGTACTGAAATCCCGCGCGTCCTCCGGCGACTGGAATCGTCCGCGATCCGGCTGGTCCAGCATTGCCGCCTGCCAATGTTCCCGCACCGGGACGGCCACCGGCGTCTTCAACAGCGACCACCACTGAGCCGAACGGAAGCGACGTAACTCTTCCGCCGCGTTCCACTCGCATCGTTCCGGTCGCGCCAAACTCGATCACGAGTTCAGCCGTCTCACCCCCGGCCGTCAATCGCGGTCGTGCGGGAACCAGATTCACCGGCTGCATCGAGATCCGCAGTTGCGCGCGTTCGATCGGAATGCCAGTCTCGCCCGCGACATCAGGCGGCCAGAACAACCCTTCCGCGCGTAACGTGATCGACTGTGGTGGATCGGACAACGACACAAACATCTTTTGGACCAGGAACCCCGGATCCGAACCGTCAGTCGGTTGCAATCGCGCCCCGCTGCGAAAACCTGGTTCGTCGAGTTCGTAGATCACGCTGTCGAGCGCGCGCAACTGCGTCGAACGCGATTGGTCCTGCAGCAGACGAACATCAACTCCGACGTCGCAACGAAGACGGACCACACGCCGGTGCGTCGGCGCGCCCGGTACGACTTCCGGACGGATGCCGAAGAGATGCTCGTCCAGCGGTTCGACGTGACGCACTGAAAGAACGAACTGTGCATCAGCGCGGCCCGGTGCGACATCAACGCCACCGCGAAACGGAACCGGTAGCCGCGCGCCAAGCACATCCGCCAAACGTCTTTCGAACTCCGAAAGCAATGCTTACTTCCCTCCGCCGGTGATTCCTCTGCCGAGCACTACATTCCCACCCTCCAAACGGGTGCTCGTGCCCGTCGTCGTCGAGCTGCTGCGCCGCACCTCGGTGGCGATGAGCCCGGGCACCGTCGCGAACTGTTCTTTGACAGCTTCGTTGACCGAGATCTTGACCTGGTCGCGCACGCCGACTGTCACCTCTTCGCGCGCAACCGTGCGCATCTCCGCGAGCATCTGCGCGCGCATGTCGCGCAACTGCGCGGTGGCGGTTTCAGTTGCGATTCTCAGCGCGGTATCTGCCGACTGTTTTCGTAAATCGTCGCTCAGGTTGCGAAAGCGATCCGATTGCGTGCGATCGAATGTCGCCAACCGTTCGTCGAGTGAACGCGAGATGTTGCCGGAACGAAGTTCAACTTCAGCGAGCAGGCTCGTTCGCAACTCGTTGCGCAGGTTCGCCTGGTCCTGAGGTATCGCGGCGATGACAACGGAATGTTGATTCAGGGTTTCGTCGTGTCGCGTGGCTTGCGTCGACACCAGATCCACGCGCCGGCTAACTGCGGTCAGGTCCGTGCGAATGCCGGCGAGTTGGCCCGGTAACTGTTGGCCCACTTCAGTGCGGACAGTGGCGGGAATTCCGGCTCGAACGTCTGCTAATCCCGTGTCGAGATCTCGGCGAATCGCCTGTTCGCGCGTGTTCAGTGCCTGGCCGGCTCCGGCAATCGCAGCGTCGATCGCACCGCGACGGGCCGTTTCGATGGAAGCGTTGAGATTGGTCGTGATGCTTTGCGTGACGCCGGGAAGCGCATCGTTGAGACGCGAGTTTACAAGGTCGCCGACTCCGCTCAGCCGATTGTTGACGTCGCCGCGAATCTCGGCGCCGAACGTTCCCAGTCTTTCGCTTACCTGATTTCGCAGGTTCGTCCCCAGACGATCTTCGATACCGGATAGCACTTCCGGAGGCACCTGCGTCGGCCGCGTGCGAATTGCATCGTCGAGTTGTTGCTGAGAAACCGTGCGGTTCGTGACTTCGCCGAGGCGCCGTTCGAGGGTCGCACCGTCGAGCAACTCGCCGTTTGCGAACCGCAGACGATTGCGAAATCCTTCCAACTCACCAACGCGATTCACGACGTTGCCGATATCGACGACCTCACCGTTCACCGTCAGACGGGACGCGGCTGTCAGGACGCTGCCCATCTCGCGTTGCACCGAAGCGAGCGTGTTTCTGATGTTGAGCAGATCGGGACGCGGATCGATCACGCCATCGACAGCGCGTCGCACGTTGGTCACGGCCGCTTCGCGTTCGAGATCGCGTGTCGCGACGTCGGTGAGGCGTTTGCGAAACTCCTCGACATTGCTGCGACTCTCGTCGATGCGCTCAGCGAGACGTTTCAGGTTCTGTTCGAGTTCAAGGAGCCGTTGCTGTGCTGCCGGGTCGGCGAGTGGACCACGCTCGAAGACGTCGCGAAGTTGTGGCGACAACCACGCTGACGTCACCTGGTCCAGGTGCTCGTGCGACGGCACAGTCTCAGCCGCGTCCTCGGCGAGCACGGCCTGCGCCACGTCGGTCACGGCGGAGACGAGCATGTTCCAGTCTTCGGCGCGAATCAGTTCGCCGCGTTGCACGTTTCCGATCGCGTTAAGTTGATTTAGCAGGCCGCGGAGCCGTTGCAGATCCTGTGGCGTTGGCATTTAAAACCTCCCCTACTATCGCCGCGATACGACACTCGAAATCTTTCCGCCGGACGCGGTGCCGGTGCGGTTGTACAACTTCAACTCAGCATCGGCGCTCGTAGCCGTGCCTGATACGACGTACTGTTGCGCGACCTGCTGCAACACTCGCACGTTGGGACTGGCCGCGGCTTCGGGCCGCGCGGTCGTGAGTTCCGCCATCGTGGTCAGCAGGCGATTGCCTGTGTTTGCCAACTGCGCAGTGAACACGGTCGACTCGGCTTGCAGCGAAGTACCGAGTTGCGTGACTCTGCCGAGCAACTCATCGCGCGTGGCTTGCGGCGCACCGAGTTCGTCGAGCGCGCCTGTAAGTCGTTGTCGCAGAAACTCGGCTTCGAGCTCACGACGAAACTCGAGCAGGCTTCGTCCGAATGCTTCCGTGAACCGTCGCACGTTGTCCTGAACTTCCGCGATCTTCTCGGCGATCTCCGGATGATCGTGACCACGAGGCGAAACGAGATTCGTCAGTTGCAGCATGTTGTCGGCGAGATCCTGGACCGCGCCGGCAAGGATGTTCCAATCAGAAGCGCGGATGACTTCGCCGGGCGCTTTCGCCGAGATCGGGGCGAGCGAGTCGGCGGCACGCCTCACCGCCTGTTGGACGGGCGCGAGGTTCGCATCAGGGATGTCTCTGATCGGGGTGTCTCTAAACACGATCTCGGGAATCGGGATCGGCACGAACGTGGGTCGCGGTTGGGGAAACACTCGAATCTTTCCGGTGTGAATCGGCGCGATCACGTTTGGATGGGTAACCCTGACGTCCCACAGGCCGGCATCGATATCGCGAACCGCAAGCGATCCATCGAGAAATGGATTGCGCTTGATAGTCTGGCCCGTAGCATTGTTGACCAGCGTGACCTCCGCGTCGCGATTAGCGGCCGGAAATCCTTGCAGTTGCAGGTTAATAGCGCCTTTCATTATTGCCTCCCGATCGTGTTGCTACAACAACCATTGCAGGTCGCCGTAGGGAAAACCGACTTCCCAAAACAGCGTGAGTTCGTGATCGTCCGTCTTTTGAATCGGCGAGAACGTCACGCGGTTATAGAGCGTTGCGGTGTCGCCGCTGCGCGAAACCAGCGCGGCTTCGCGAACCGTTCCTACAGCGCCCGCTGCCGGCACTGTGCCGCGCACGCGCACGCGCACGACGCGCTTCACCGGATCGGGCGGGTCGATCTGAAACGCATCCGCCGAGATCGGCACTTCAGTTGGTTCAGTCAAGGCAGTTGTGCCGAACGCGTCGCTTTCAGGTGCGTCGCTCGTACCGACGACCATGTGCGTGATCCCTGCGCCCTGGCCCGAAAAGAGTCGCGCGAGGAGATCGGCGCCGCCTTGCAACACCGAGTTGTAACCCTGGCGAACCGCGACGGTTTCGCCGGCTGTCGATTTCAGTTCGATCCGCAAATGAGCGCGCATGGACCACCTCAACGGAAAGTAGAATCACTGTAGCCGGTGACGTCGAACAGACCGCCGGCTTCCGGCATGCTGTCCGCGCCGGTTGATCCGGTCTCCTCGATCGTCAACGGCAACACGGTTGTTAAGTAATCTGACTGGCCCTGGACTTCGCTAAACGCGAGCGCCCGGACCGTGCTTCTGACGCCCGCAGCTTTAAGCCGCTTGATGCCGAGATCGATCGCACCCCGCAAACGTTCACGTTCCTCCTCCTCTGTGCCTGAAGCCAACGGGTTGCGACGCACACTCTGCGTCGGCATGAGCACTTCGAAGCTCGCCGGCTCGGATTCGATCCACCCGGCAGCGAGACTCACCGCGGCATCCTGATAGAAGACCGAGTGGTCCAAAGTTGCTTCGTCCCAGCGGCCTTGTTCGAGTGCGAGATCCGCGAGTGCAAGCAGGAAACGATCGAGGCCGAGCAGGTCGTAATGGGCCACCGGCAGGAACCAAATGCGGTTCTCACCGCGCACCAGTTGCAACGCCCGCGCGGGTGTTTGCACCTGAGGCGCGGTCCATGGTTCGCCGGGAACGACATTTGTGATCGTTCGCAGACGATCGGTCACGTCCTGTCGTTCGAGAGTTCCTTCAACTGTGCCGTCCGAACGCGCTCGCAGCCACAGCCGTTGTCCTGGTCCAACGTTGCCTTGAAACATCAAACCCTCACCGGTTGTCAGGTTCACGATCACCGGAACGCTTTCCGGACCACCAGGCAGGCCGGTGAGCAGGAACGAAAGATCGCTGTCGTCGAGGCCTTTGTTTTCGATCGTGAACTGCGAGAGCGGCGTGATGTTGTCGACGAAGGGTGGCCGCATCCACTGCCGGCGCGGTGGGTTTTCGATCAGCGCCGGAGTCTGGTTCTGGAACCTGACGTTCGCCGCGTCCTGGTATCCGTCGCTGTAACTGCGCGCGAAACCAAGCAGCGCCTCCGCCGTGACGGCGCCGCGTTGCAAGGCGGCGTTGCGTTGTGAATGGACCCAGGAACGAAACAACGCGAGGTTCTGCCACGGCTCGGGAACGAAGTCGAGTAGTGCTGCGAGCTTCGCGGCGTCTTCGAGTTCGAGTGCGGCGTCGAAGTGATGAGCGCGCTGAATGTCCAGCAACTCCTCTTCGACGATCTCAACCTGCACCGCAGGCTGCGCGAGTGTCGCTAGGACGAGTTCGCCTTCGCGATAAAGCGAGGGAAGGCGGGCGGCCATGTCGTCGGCGCGCTTCATACGTCTCCCTCCCGTACTTCAACACTCAACGATTGATTGCGGAGCCGTTCGTTCGGCGCAGGCGCGTACGAGCCGACGCCGTCGGTGAGTTGGAAGAATCGTTCGCCACTCTCAACCGTGATGATCGCGTCGGCGCGGATAAGGGCGAAACGTGAATCGTCGCGTATCGCTGCGGCCAAGCCGTCGAGTGTCAGCGGAGCGTCACTGGCGCGCGTCGTCAGGTGACTGTTGAAGGCGTTCGTGATCGCTTCTGTGGCCTGGGCCTGCGTTGTTCCAGGAGTGAGATGAATCGGCAGCACCGCAGTCACTTGCACGTCGACTGTCGTCGTGATCGCCAGCTCGGTTTGTGGCTCGTTGAATTGAATCGGGGTACTGACGCTGATCACTTCGCCGGCGGCGAGCGTCAATTCTTCTGCTTCCGCGCCACCCTCCGGCGTGAGAAACACGCGCGCGTCGATGATGCGAGCGTCTTCCATCACGAGCGCGACCAGTCGCGCGCGTCGTACCGATCCGCCCGGCGGTGTAGCGTTGAGCGCAGCGACCAGTTTTTCCTGAAGAGCGGCTTTGAGCGATGCGAGATCCGAACCGCTCAGGCCCGTACCGGCCAGCGTCAACTGCACGCGCACGCTCACCCGTTTCCGCGCCGCGGCGCCGGTGATCACGCGAATTCCCGCGGGCTTAACCTGCCGGATGCGTTCGTCGACGCGCGCTCGTGCTTCCGGAGTCTCCTGAAAATATGCAACGTCGATCTTCACTTCGCCCGCCACGCCGTTGGGCTCTTCCGTGATGCTGACGTCCTTCACTTCTTCGAGCGACATCAAGTGAAACTTCAGCGCGTCGAGAGTGCCACGCACAACGCCATGAAAAGCAGAACGCGCGCGACGCCGCAACTCGTCGTCAGTCTCCGCCTGACTCAAGCGTCGACTCGGTTGTTCGTTTGAAACGTTGTCGACACCGGCCACGAGAACTTCGAGCCGATCGAGTTTGCCTGCTTCAACTTCGGCAGTTCCCGGAGTCTCGCCTGCGGCCATCACATCGCGCGTGCTTTCACCGGGTTCGAGGATCAACTCGTCTTGCGTGAGATAGCGATTGCCGTCGTCGTCGGTGATCACCGTGCCTGCAGGCACTGTAATGCGACCCGTGTCTCCGGCACGACGGCTGAAGCGAACTTTCGCCACCGGGTGGCCGCTCGCGAGACGAGCGACACCGACGAGCGCCACGACTTTGTCGAGCGAACGTCCTTCTGCTGTTTCGACAAACGCCGACTTGTAAATGAAATCGAGATGTTGATAGGTGACCGCGAGTTCGAACGCGATCGTTTCCACCAACGTGCGGATCACGCTGCCGACGTTCAGATCGTTTAGCGGTGCAGGATTTGAACGGACGGGATAATAGTTGATCGTGAGTTCGGTATTGGGCAACGGGCGTCGGCCGTTGTCGCGAAATCGAATCGCGTCTTTGTTGCTGTCGTCGCCGGTCGTGGAGATCAGTTCGAAGTCGGCGCTCGTGAACCGGAAGGGAACCGGGCGTTCGACTGTGCCGACAAAACCCTGCAAGTGAGACACGCGTCGCACCGGACGATTGCGCAGCAGATCGGGAACGATGAGTGCGTCGCCGGCAGGCGCTCGGAGCGACTCCGCGACCGTTCCGCCAGTCAGCGTTGTCAGCAGGTCGCGGACGATGTCCGGATAAAGACGCGGCTCGTAAGTCACAGTCCGACCTCCAGCGAAAGGCTAACGGGATCACCACCGGAACGAATGGGTTGGACCGCAACCGTCAGCACGAAGTTGTCGATCTGCTCCGCCAGCGGCTCGAAAGTGAGTTCCACCGCTTTGGGTTCGACACGCGGTTCGCGCGCGACTGCTTCGAGCACGAACGCGCGACAGAGGTTTCGCAGCTCTTCAGTCTTGCGACGTCCGATCAGTTCGCCGAGACGCGAGCCGTAGTCGGAATGTCCGAGTGTCGCTAACGAACCCACCGGTGTCAGCAGCCTTAGTAACAACGCCTGGGCGATATTCTCGCGGCCTTCGACGAGCGAGAGATCAGTTTGCGTGTCCGGCTCGCCTGGTCTTGGTCGCCTGATGACTCGCAGTTTGGTCGTGAGATCGAGAGACGCGGCATCGTAGGCCACCATGTTGGGGACCACAGAAAGATCGGTGCCGAAGAGTTGGTCCATGATTCACCCAATCATCACTGTGCCGACGGCGATTACCTGGCCCTTGGGCGCGGTCGGCGTAATGTCGTCGCAATCGACGGACATGTCGGCGTTGCGAGCAGCCTGCTTGCCGCCGATCTTCACGGTCGCGCTGCCGAGCTGGATCGTCGACTTGTTCTGCGGCGGCACCTGGAAACTCGTACCCGGTGGAGTCGGGATGTGCGATGGCGTGTTGCTCGCTTGCGAACCGACCACAGCCGCGGGCTTGCCCATGATCTTCACGGTTGGTACCGTGCCGCCGTCGACCTGGCCGTTGAACGGATGCGGCAGCGGGGTCGGAATTGGACCACCCGGCGACGGCACCATCACGATGTGCGTATCAACGCCGACGACCATGCTTCCTTCTGTTGCTGCTGGTTGGCCCATCAGTTCATCTCCACCACGCCGCCCGAGACTTTCACCTTTGCCTGTCCGGCGATCTCGACTTCGGTGCCTTCGAGTTTCAACTTGCCCGCCGCTTTCACAGTTACGTCGCCGTCTTTCTTCATCGTGATCTTGCTCGAGCCGGCGGCGAGTTCCAGGCGCCCGCCACCTGCGCCATCGAGAGTCGCCTTGATGTCGCCGACGGCCATCGTGATCTTTTCTTCTACGACTTCGATCAGGACGTCGCCGGGCAACGTCAGTTTCACAGCCGGCGGATCGCCGGTGATCTCACATTCGAGATCAGGTGTTGAAGCTCCCGACGGCAAGCGCAAGACGATTTGTCCATCCTTGTGTTTCGGCGGTTCCTGATCGGGATGGTAGAGACGGCCAACCACGACCGGCGAGTGATAATCGCCCTCGAGAAACACGACGACGACGAGATCGTCGACCGCAGGAATCGCGGCAAATCCCATCGCGCCCACAGCGATCGGAACGCGATTCAAAATGATTCCCGAATCGCGAAGCTGCACTGAAACCGCGTGGTCCGCAGGCGCCGCGTCGTGCGGATGAATGCCCGTGACTTTTCCGACGCTCGCGACCGGCCGCGCCGACGCTTCATGGCGCGCGATACGCGAGATGCTGCTGAAGAGTGCCGTCGCGCTCATAGCAATCCTCCGATCGCCGAGAGTCCGGCGCTAAGTAAACCCGAGAGCAACGACGAAGTGTCTGCGGCCTCGGCTTCGATCGTAGTGAACCCGCCGGATCCCGGTCGCAATTCGTGTTGGACGCGCGTGAGCAGCCAGGGCCCGGCACCGAGCCCGTCCGGCAGTGATTGCACTTCGATCACCTCGCCCGGTCTGAGCGCGGGCAACAGAAAGCACCGGCTGCGAAGTCGTTGTGCGCGTGCGGCGTTGGCTGTTTGCAGAGCAGTTGAGACGTCGTCAGCGGCAGTCGGTGTGCGCAACAACGGCAGCGGATAACGCACGACGCCCGAACCACCCGCGGCTGCTGACGAAGGCAGAAAGTCTACCGAAGGTCGCAACGCATCAGGCGCGCTTCCGGATCCTGCTGGTCCAAATCCGATCGCGAAACGTTGCGGGTTGATCGTCTCAAAATTTGACGCCGAATAATCAAGCATTTCGCGACCGTATAAGAGCGCGACGGACGGTTGGCCCGTCGGCCGGGGAATCACGTTCAGCTTGCCTTCGGCGTCTACAAGCGCGATCGCGCCACACAATCGCGCCAGCTCGGCAATTTGTTCTGAAGCAGTGCGGCCTGGTTGGGCCACGTATGCCGGTAGATCCAGATCGACGTCAACGTCGCCGGCGTCAACACCCGCATCCGACGCAAGCGTGCGAATCACTTGCTTTGCATTCTGTTTCTCGAACGTTTGGCAAGGTCGATACGCGGCCAGATCGGTTGCGGCGTCTGCGAGTGTGACGTGAATGCGGCGGAAGTCGCGGCGCACGTTGCGGACCTTTCCGGTGAAGAGTTTTTGCGAACCCTCGCCGCCGTCGACGTCCATCGACGCATCGTCGCCAGGCGCAGCTTCAAACCGCACAGTCGCGGGAAGGGAAACGCGCACTGAGTTACCGCGCGGCAATGGTTCGAGACACGCGTGCAGCTCGACGGCATGCGTGTCGTAACGCAGATTGCCGAGCGTGACTGAGAGTGAAGGCGCAAGGCTCATGATGAGAATAAGCCTCCGAGTGAGCGTGTTGCGTCCTGAAAACTCGACGCGACGTTGCGCATGTTGTCGACAGTGCCGTTGAGTGGTTCGAGCATGCCGCCGAAGTCGAGTCCGCCTGACGCAGCGAGACTTGCGAGTGAACCGAGTGCCTCGACTGCGCCCAATGCTTGTTCGGCTGCGGACGCGATGTCGCCCGCGAGATCCTGCAGATCGTCGAGCATGCCGGTATCGATACCGAGGTCGCCGAGACCGAACTCGTCGAGTCCGCCGAAGCCGCTGACTTCTGCTGGTGGCGGCAGTGGCGGGCTTTCGGCCAACTCGATGCGATAGTGAATCTGGTTCGGACGTCCGGCGGATTCGTAGTCCTGAAGCGATCGGATCACGACTTTCTGAAGATCGAGTGCGCCGGTGATGTCGGCTGCGAACGTGAGCTCTTCGCCTGTTTGCGCGGCGGTTTGCAGTGTGCCGAGATCGTCGCGAGTGGTTTCGCCGATGAGCACGCCCTCGATGCGAATGTGGTGCGACGGGCGGCCGGAGCGTTGTTGCAACTCGCCTTCGAGACCCGCGATGCGCGCAGAGGCGAAGCCTGCGTCGAGCGAGTGCTCGATGTGCTGGACGTATTGCAGCGAGATGTCGCCTAAGAGCGGGATCGGACGAGTCATGGATCAATGCCTCGCATGTCGCATTCGGCTTCGAGCAGTTGGGCCAACTCCGCGAGCCAGTCGTTCGTAGCGTGCGGCGCTGTTTCGGTGGCGTTGAAGCCACTGCTACTCAGGCGCACGGGTTCGGACGAAGGTTGTGCGTTTGGGGTTGATGGTGCGAACGGTTGCCACGCCGGGAAGGAAGCAACGGGTCGATGCAACTCGAATGGTTCGATCATTGTGGCTGCTTGAGCTAGCGAGAAGTTAACTCGACTTGTTTGAGGTTTTGGTATGGCGGGGAAGTCTGTCGTTAATGGCGTCTCTGGCATCGTCGTCGTCGTCGACATCGACATCGACATCGACCTGCGCTGCGGTGGTGACGTTACGAATAGATCTTTTTCTGGAACCGAGAATTCCACCGGATCGGATTTATGAATTGTCGTTGGAGGAGTAATCCCTTTGGCCTGCTTTGTACGATCTGTGTTCAATGCGAGCACGCGGAATGGAGCGCGTTTACTTGGTACCACGGATGCCGCGGGTTTAAACGACTCGCGTGCGGAAGTCGATGCGGATGGAGTTCTGAACCCGGAACGTTCTATTGACCGTGATGGTTGGTGGGAAGCGGGTTGCGGTTTCTTCCGCTCGGACGTTTCGGAGGCAGGTTGTGTGTGCTGAGGGACTGCTCGTTGCGCTAAGTTCGTCGCCATCTGCGAGATCAGTGACCCGAGATCGGCGTCGGTCTTCTGAAACACGATCTGTTTCCACCCGCTCGCATCCTGTTGGACCATGCTGCCGCACAAGCGGTCAACCAGCAGCGCCATCGTCTCACCGACTCGCACTTCATCCCAGCCAAACCGTTGCACTACAAACTCCGCGCAATCGGGAAACGACGGTGCCTCTTCGCCACCGCCCGCAAGCGCCAGCGACGCTGCTACACGCACTTCATCAGTCGCGACACCCGCCGAAACAAGCGCGGCGTCAGCGATCAGCGTTGCAACGTCCTTGTCTGCAGCATCACTCAACAACGCGGAACGTTCGTGAAACTTCAACGCTCGCACCAGCGGCCCGCGCGCGTCGTTCAAACAAAAGACGTCGCCCGCGACCGGCAGCAAACGCACTTGCTCCGACCCGAACCGGATCTCTCCCTGTTCCAGATCCACTGCTATTTGCAGCCCGCCGTTCATTTACCCAGACTCCGGCTTCCTATTCCTCGACAGCGCGTGTTGCGGTGAAGCTGTAACGTGACTCGCCATGCCCGCCGACGCTGAGATCGAACGACTTCTCCTGCAGGAAGCACTCGTGGAACGTCACAGACTTCCTCGCATCACCATGGACCAGCACCGCACTGACCTGAAAACTCTGATCCGTCGTGAGGGCGTCGAGTGCGGGCGCAGTTGACGCTACGTGAATCCGTCCTTCGAGCACTTGCGGTCCGGAAACCATCGCGATGCGTTCGGCGCCGCCGAGTCCGTAGATACTCTCGCGACTCTGCACGGTGCGGTATTCGATCAGGCGCACGCCTTCGACAGGGTTGCCGTCAATCAGCACCTGACTCTCATTTGCAGCATAAATCGTCGGCATCTTCTTTCTCCTAGTTCTTCACGCGAATGGTTGCGTAGATGAAATCGATGGACCGCACGGGCCGGATCGCAATGTCTACGCGGACGATTCCCTGTGCGAAATCGAGTTGCGTTGAGTAGACGTCAACCAGAAACGCCGGATCGGTCCCGTCGGTGGAAGGCACGAGCGCGCCCTCGCGTTCCATTCGCGTAAACGTGGCCACGATCTGTTGCTTCAGCGCGAGTCGCGCTTCGGCACTGTTCAACTGGCCGATGAAGTTTTCCGAGATCGCTTTCGTTTCGCGGATCGCGATGTCGGCGACGCGCGTGACGGAGATCTGATCTCCGGAAGTGTCGAGTCCACGCAGGACGACAACGCCACGGCCGACACGTTCCTGGACCACCAGGAGGTTCGTCGTCGAACCGAGCAAGCGATTGAGCTCGCTCTCGCGATATCGCGCCGGCGGAACGCCAAACAGTGGAACAGACTTGAACGTCGGCGAATCCTGTGGATTGAGACGTCCCACCAAACCCGCGACCGCACCCTCAGCACCGGTCGGCGCCACCAGCACGAAACGCCTGTTTCGCACTAACGCGGAGTGCTCGCGAATCTGGTCCAGGTTGGTGGCCTCAGTTGCAGTCACCGAACCAAACGCGATACGCGGCGCGGCGTTGTCGGCCATTGCGACTGCGTGGGCCGCCAGCGCCTGGTGAATCTGCCGCACGTCGGCGGTGGCGCGTCCTCGTTCCACCGATGCAATCACGAGATCGATTCGCGGATCGTCAGCCAAACGATCGATCGCGTCCTGATACTGTTGGACCGTCGGCGATTCACCGTTGGTGAACTCAACCGGAGTCGCTGTCGCAGCCGGCATCTGGTTCGTAGTGCGCGAACTCAGCGGTGTGAAACGAACCAGACGGCTCTCGTTTGCAAGAACATACGGCAGGTAACGATCGCTGTCCGGATCCACCACAAGGTTGGTGAACTCTTCCTGCAAGCCGCGTTGAAAGACGCGGACGTCTACGGTTCCTGCTTCAGCACCCGCGCTGATCTGCACGCTGAGTCCCGCTGGATCCGCGTCCGCGGCCGGCCGCAGGAGCATCACGTTGCGTGTTCCAGGCGCTGGTTCAGGAACGTTGATCTCGGTCGCGTCGTCGGTAAACGCGTAGGTTCCGACGCGCGGTGCGATGTTCGCGAACCCGGGATCCGTCGCGATCACGAAAGCCGATTGCTGATTGATCGCCTCGAACAGATCGTCCGGTTGCCCGGGCGCGACGCGCAGATCGGAAAACGTTTCGAGCGTCGTTCCGGCGCGTAACAATCTCAACGTGACGCGCACAATCTCGTTGGCGGCGTTCGTAACAGTTCGCACTTCAACGCGGAGCGCATTGTTGCCGGCGCCGTTCGAACGCGCGCGCAGCAACACAACCTCTTCCGAGTTTGCGTTGAGCAGTCGCGCGGACGCGGCGCGGCCACCCGCGACGCCCGAGATGACCACCTCACTCGCGCCATTGCCGAGTGCGTGAGCCACCTCCGGCATACTGCCGATCGTGCCCGGCCCTAACAGTTGGCGGATCTCGGTGGTCTTGGTTACGCCGACCAGTCCTCCGTTGCGCGGCGGACGATCCACAATTCCCACTGCGCCCAGAATTCCGGAAGTGGCCGGCAGCGGCGGTAGAACGTCGAATCGCGCCTCAACCCGGACGCCGGGAACGACTAATGCTGGCATGTCATCCTCCTGTGAAGACTCGCTATCGATCTAAATCGGGAATCTGGCCGAAGCGTTGTTCGTAGTTCGCGATGCTCTCGTTAAGCGTTCGCGCGAATGCCTTTGCGAAGGCCGGAGATGTGACGATCGCAGTAACATTCACAACGTCGGTATCTTTTTCACGAAACTGTCCAAACTGTAGTAGGAACTCAAACGCGTTGAAGCCCACCTGAAGGTGGTTGCTGTAGTTGCTGGCCAACCGGTCCTGAGTGGTCTTGTGCTGGTCCACTTTGCTTCTCGACTCAGTGGCCCAGCAGCAAGAACCTTGCCAGTGAAGAAAATGGAGGTTTTTGAGGGAGTGAGCTGAGGCGCGTTACAGTTCGTGTGACATGCTTTCGCGGTGCTTTGTACTTTGTTCTTTGTACCTGGTTCGTCTGCGAAAGCGACGACTTCGAGCTGTTCGCCACATCTGAACAAAGCACAAAGCTCTAAGCGCAAAGCTCTAATGGTGGTGTCACACAGACTGTCTCTACTGTAACGCGATGTTACGTCTTGGACTGCGCACGATCTGATACTTCGCCATCTTTCGGTAAAGCGTCATGCGCGAGAGTTGGAGTTCGGCGGCGGCCTGACTGACGTTCCAATCCGTTTTGTGCAGCACGCCGAGTAACTGCTCTCGCTCTTCAGCGGGCATGTCGCGCATCGACGCAATTCGCTCGGCGATAGCCTTCGGGAGCTCGGCGAGATCAAGACAGTCATCAGGCAGTTCGATGAACGCTGCTTCCACGAGATTTTTTAGTTCGCGAATGTTTCCGGGCCAGTCGTAGCGCTCGAGTTTGTCCATTGCTTCAGAATCGAAACCCATGATCTTTCGTCGAAACTTCAAGTTCATTTCCTGCACGTAGTGGTTAACAAGCAGCGGAATGTCGGAGCGACGCTCGCGCAACGGCGGCAGGTGCAGACGGGCCACGTTGAGCCGGAAATAAAGATCGGAACGAAATTTTCGTTCTTCTACCAGTTTTTCAATCGGCTGGTTCGTCGCCGCGACGACGCGCACGTCCACTCGCTGGCTCTTCGATCCACCGAGCCGACAAACTTCGCGATTGTCGAGGACGCGAAGAATCTTCGCCTGCGCGCTCGGACTCATCTCGCCGATCTCGTCGAGAAACAGTGTGCCGCCGTCGGCTTGTTTCCATTTTCCGTCGCGTGCGCCGTCAGCGCCGGTGAACGCGCCTCGCTCGTATCCGAAGAGTTCGCTTTCGAGTAACGTCTCAGGCATCGCGGCGCAATTCACTGACACGAATGCAGATACACGACGATGGCTGTGGTCGTGAATGTATCTCGCGGCGAGTTCTTTGCCGGTGCCTGTCTCGCCGGTGATCAGTACGGTGCTGCTTGTCGCTGCGGCGCGATCGAGATAGCGACGAACAGCTTGCGTCGAGTTGTGCCCACCTATCATGCTTTGTTTGTCGCGTTCGTTTCCCGGTGGAACGAGACGGTCCAGCGACGCGTCAAGATCCTCGACGTGCAACGGTGCTTTCAAGTAGTCGTTCGCACCCGCGCGCAACGCGGAAACGGCGAGGTCTTCGCTGCCTTCGCTGGCGATCACGATGCAGGGAACGTGGCAGTGTCGTTCGCGCAACGACTTGATCGCGTCCACACGCTTCGATGAATCGCTTGAGACTTCGACGATCGCGGCCTGGGCCAGTCGCGTCGTTAAAGTTTTGTGAAAGGTGGAGATGTCTTGCTCGACTTGTGATGTGAAGCCGAGCTTGCGCAGGTGTCTATCGTAGTCGACACTGGGAGCGTTGGTGTCTCTCAGAATCGTCACGAGACCTCGTTTTGACGGCACCATGACGGTACTCCAGTTGTTTTGCCCCCAACTGTCTACAATGCGAGGAATCCAGACTGACCTTAAAAAAACTGGCGCGAATACTACCACGGGTTTTCTCGGCGCGAAGAAAAATGTCGCCGTCAAATTGTTGATTTATTTTGTCGACGAACCGATACTTCGAACGCAGCGTAATTTAGCCAAATGAAAAGCACTCCTCATTACCGAAGCTGCAATCTCTGCGAAGCGATCTGCGGGATCGAGATCACGGTTGGACGTGACCAGCATCTCGATATTCGCGGCGACAAGGATGATCCGTTTAGCCGCGGGTATATTTGTCCGAAAGCCGTCGCGTTGCAGGATTTTCATTTTGACAAGGACCGGTTGCGGCACCCTGTTCGCCGCACAGCAAACGGTTGGCGGCGCATCACGTGGGATGAAGCGTTTGACGAAGTGGCGCAGAACTTGCGACGCATTCGTACGCAGCACGGCAGAGATTCACTTGCCACCTATCTTGGTAATCCGAGTGTTCACAACTATGGAGTATTGCTTTACGCGCCGGGGTTCATTCGCAGCCTGAAGACGCGCAACAGGTTCTCCGCTACCTCAGTGGACCAACTGGCCCATCATCTCGCGGCTTACCTGATGTTTGGTCACCAACTGTTGTTGCCGATTCCGGATCTCGAACGCACGCGCTTTTTCCTGATTCTGGGAGCGAATCCTGCCGTTT
The DNA here is from genome assembly GCA_025923035.1 of Pyrinomonadaceae bacterium. GTDB lineage: Bacteria > Acidobacteriota > Blastocatellia > Pyrinomonadales > Pyrinomonadaceae > PSRF01. The sequence continues at coordinate 17,717 of JAICGQ010000003.1, forward strand.
CGAACGGCAGCTTGATGACTGCGCCCGGCATGAGCCGCAGGTTGCAGGAGATTCGCGAGCGCGGTGGGAAGGTGGTTTTGATCGATCCGCGTTTCAACGAAACTGCGCGATTCGCCGATCAGCATCTGTTTATCCGTCCGGGAACGGATGTGCTGTTGTTGCTTGCGCTGCTTCATGTCGTGTTTCGTGAAGGGCTGACGCGGCTGGGATCGTTGGCTGGGTTTACGAAGGGTGTCGAGACTGTCGCGGACCTGGTGGCGCAGTTTCCACCGGAGAGAGTTGCGCCGATTACGGGAATTGGAGCCGAGCAGATACGCGTTTTGGCGAGAGAGTTCGCCGCGGCTGAAGGCGCGGCTTGTTATGGAAGGATCGGTGTCAGTACGCAGGAGTTTGGTGGCGTTTGCCAGTGGTTGATTAATGTTCTCAATATCGTGACGGGCAATTTAGATCGCGCTGGCGGCGCGATGTTTACGCGACCTGCGTTTGATCCGATTAAAGCGCCGAAGACGCTTGCGCCGCGGGGAAGTTTTGGGCGGAGGCATACGCGCGTGCGAAAGCTACCGGAGTTTGGCGGAGAGTTTCCGGTCGCCGCGCTGGCTGAGGAGATACTGACCGACGGCGCCGGGCAGATTAAGGCGTTGGTGACGGTTGCCGGAAATCCTGTGTTATCGACGCCGAATGGACGCGAGTTGGACCGCGCGCTTGAACGGTTGGAGTTTATGGTGTCGATCGATTGTTACCTCAACGAGACGACGAGACACGCGCACATCATCCTGCCGCCGACGTCGCCGCTCGAGCGTGGTCACTACGATATTGCGTTTCATGTGCTGGCCGTGCGAAACACGACCAGGTTCTCGCCGCCGCTGTTTCCACCGGAGACGGGTGCGAAACACGATTGGGAGATTCTGCTCGAGTTGCAAACGCGGATGACGGATGAGGGTTTCGCCGGGCGCGTTAAGAACCAGTTGCTGAAGAGTTTCCTCGGGCCGGAGCGCATGCTCGATCTGGCGTTGCGACTTGGTCCCTACGGCGCACGGTTCAATCCGTTCTCATCCGGATTGACATTGGCGAAGGTGAAGAAAGCGCAACACGGAATCGATCTTGGTCCATTGTCGCCGTGCCTGCCGGAACGCTTGTGTACTGCTGATAAGAAGATCGACCTGGCGCCTGAAGCGCTCGTGAAAGACGTCGAACGCGTGAAAGAGAAGTTGCTGGACGATTCCTCTTACCAGTCGAACGGCCACCTGCGTTTAATCGGACGCCGCCAACTTCGCAGCAACAACTCCTGGCTGCACAACACTGAACGACTGCTGCGCGGCAAACCTCAGTGCACAATCCTGATGCACCCCAGTGACGCTGCGCATCGCAATCTCGTCGCCGGTCAAAACGTCCTCATACGCTCGCGAGTAGGTTCCGTCGCAGTTCCTCTCGAAGTCTCCGACGAGATGATGCCGGGCGTCGTCAGCATCCCACACGGTTGGGGCCACGACCGCCTCGGTATCCAACTCCAGGTTGCCCAACAACACGCCGGCGCCAGCATCAACGACCTGACCGACCCCCTCGCCATCGACACCCTCTGCGGCACCGCCGCCTTCAACGGCACACTCGTCACCGTCGAGGCGGTTAGTTAATCACTTCTGCCTGAGCCGGTGCCTCCATATTCTTTGGTGTCTGGCGGCATGAAGCACCGCAAAAACCACCAACACATTCGCCCGCAGAATAAAGAAGACGCGATACGGAAATCGCTTCGCGAGGATGCGTCGAACTTCCGGATTCTTGCGAAGGAGCAGAAAAGCTCGAGGGCTGTGAAGGGCTCTTATGATTGCTTGCTGGATGTCAGAGAGAAACTCCAAGCCGAGACCGCGGTCGCGGTTTTCGTACCAAATAGCTGCAGTGGTGATGTCGGCCTCAGCTTCGGCCCGAACGATCAAACGTCTCATTCGTTGTCTTAGTGAGGAAGACGAGCACGAATACGGTTTTCAACCTCTTCCCATGAACTACCGGCGTCAGGATCGTTTGCGTAACCGGCCAGACGCGCATCTAGTAGTGCCTTTTCGCTCGCAGTCAGCGGATCGGCGTCGTCCTGCCAATCTTCCGCGTCGAGTTCGGTGAGTTTGAGTCGAATCTCCTGGCGTTCGAGTTTGGTGAGGTTAGGTAGTTCTTCGAGGATTTCTGTCTTGCTCATGCGGTGATATTAGCGATATCGGACGGGTCGATCAATAGGCTGCACGCCTGACCTTATCAGCGCTCCTCTCCTGCGTATAGGCTTGCTCAGCTCTAAACGCTCGGAAACTGGTTCTCGATTACTTACCGAATAAATCGTCGCAGCGACATCGTTTTCCGGATCGTTTGTAACAACCTCGACGTTGGCAATTCGGGAGTGATCGAGCAAGTGAGCGGCACGGTCTGGATTATAACCATTGCCGTATTCAGGCCACGCTGACGAGGTGGCCCATCTTCTCCTTCTTGGTCTTTAAATAGCCGGCGAAGAACTCGTGCGTTTCGACCGCGAGCGGGACGCGTTCAATGACGTGGAGGCCCGCGTGACGAATCGCGCGAATCTTCGCCGGGTTGTCAGACATTACGCGCACGGCGCGCAAACCGAGCTCGAGCAGGATCTCGGCGCATTGCTCGTAACTTCGCATGTCTGCCGCGAAGCCGAGTCGTTCGTTAGCTTCGATCGTATCCGCGCCTTCGTCCTGCAAGGCATAGGCGCGGATCTTGTTGATGATGCCGATACCGCGCCCTTCCTGTTGCTGGTAGACGATCGCGCCATGTCCCTCCTGCTCGATCAGCTTCATGGCGGCTTCGAGTTGCCGTCCGCAGTCGCATTTCAGCGAACCGAATACATCGCCGGTCATACACTGCGAATGGATACGAACAAGCGTCGGTCGATTGGGGCGCAGTTCGCCTCTGACGAGCGCGACGAACTCTTCCGCGGAGGTGAGCGAGCGAAAGCCGATGATGCGAAACTCGCCCGTCTCCGTCGGCAGTCGTGCTTCGGCGACGCGCACGACTGTTTTCTGCGCAGTGTTCGTGTTGCTAAAGGGAATTAGTCTGAGTCCCATTCCGTTTCTCCCGAAGATGAAAGTTCATCGATCGTTAGAGCGACTTCAAGTACTCGACCAGATCGACTTTCTGCTGCTCCGTCAGGTTTGCGCCCAACAACGTGTTGTAGTGTTCGACCACGGCGCGGAGCGTCGGAAAACGCCCGTCGTGATAGAAGCCGCCTTTCTGGTGTGTCCAAAGTCCCTTGAGTGGCGCTGTGCGATAACGCTCGTCAGGTGAACGCTTCGCCTGGAAGTCGTCGATGCCAACCTCCTGTGGTGTGTGCATGTTCCAACCGGGTTCCGTGAAGATCGGCGGTACGTGACACGTCGCGCATTTTGCTGGCCCATTGAACACTGCCTGGCCACGCGCGGCGGCCGCCGCGTCAAAACTTCCGGCAGGCGCAGGCGGCGCGGGTATGGCGAGTTGATAGAAGTGAAGCGCCGGCAACTTGGGCGTGATCAAATCCGGATTGCTGCGAACGTTGCCAAAACCGTTGGCGGCAGCGATGGGAAACTTCGCGGCATCGTTCAGACGTGGATCGTAGAACGTTCCCTGTCCGTGCATTTCGAGGTTCGCGACGAATGCGTTCCAATGTGTAACCGAACCCCATCCGGTCCAGGTATGAAGGTTTACCCCAACGAGTCCGAATGCAGGCGGAATCAATGTCGCTCCAGGGACGTTGGTACCCGTGACGACACCGTTACTTACTTGTTGCGGGTTAAATGCCTTGCCGTCGAGGAAGAGTTCTGCGTCAAACTTGCCTGGTCCCCACGTGTTCAGCACGGCCCGCACAGTGTCCTGACTAACGCCGAGTAGATCGGCAACCGGTTGAAGGTTTGGAGCGAGCGCGATGATCGCGCCGACGTTGAGATCGCGATTGGCCCATCCGTCGAGACGCCGGCCGATACCGGGCGCGAACGAGTCGTCAACTGACGAATGGCAAAGCGCGCAAGTGATGCCGATTGATTGTAAATTTCCAGCGGCATTAACCGTGCCTTTGAGACCGACGACTGCATTGAGCTTGAGTAGCGCGAGCGTCGTGGCCGGAGCGTTTAGATCCACACGACCGTGTTTCAACTGCGCAACGAGTCCTCCCGGCAGAGCGTCCAGGTCGACTTTCAATCCGACCGCCAGCGCCGTCGCCGGACTGACGCCTGGTCCGACGCCACCGAGCTCTGCGCCGGCAATGGCGCGGTTCAGTTGCAGCGCATCCGTCCAAAATGCTTCGTCGCCGAAAGTGTCAAAGCGGAACGTCTGTTTACCTTCGGCGAGCATGCGTTCCGCGTTTGCATCCGTTGCCCTCTCGGCATCGGTGAGCTTTCCTTTGCCCTGTCCCTCGGCCCAGGTCACGTTGCTCCGACTGCCAATGAATACCGTAATAGCCGCGACTGCGAAGAGCACGGCGACAATCTTCATGAGCGTGCGTTCCATGATGATTCTCCCTTGAATTGAGCACCAATAGCTAACGGGGGTCGTATTCCTGGCTAAGTCGTGCCAGTGCGAGCGCGCCGAGTGCGAGGCCGAAGTCGCGCAGCGCTACGTCGAAATATCCGGGGATCATTAAGAGATTGACGACGATAAGTAGGAGCCAGGCTGAGACGACGTAAGCGAACAGACGGGGCTTGAAGGCGACGCCGAGTCCGGCCAGGATTTCGATTACGCCGACGGCCAGCATGAACTCGTGTCCACGGCCGCCAGTCAGGTCGTTGATGAAAGCAGGGAGGTATTGCTCCCAGTTCACGAGAAGGTTAAAGAATTTATCCAGACCCGCGACGATTGGCGCGACGGTGAACCCCGTGCGGAGGATCAAGTACGCCTGGTAGGCGGGACTGGTTGTGCTTACGGATTCTTCAGAGCGAATGGAAGCGACGTTTGGTGAAGCGCTGAATGTGTGTGCCATTTTCGTGGTTCTCCTAAGAAAATTGCAGTTGACTGCTGATGGATCCTTAAAATACACCTCTTACATAATAAGTCAAGAACTTATTTGACTTTTTGTGTTTTCTGTAAAAAGAGGCTAGAATCCGTGCGTGGGTAGCTGAGGAAGGAAGGTCAGTCGCGGTGGATAAGCGCTTTTTCGAAAGCACGCGCGGGCAGATTGTCACGATCCTGCGAAGCTCGCCCAGCACTGTCGACGAGTTGGCAGGGAAGCTCGATCTCACGGATAACGCCGTTCGCGCGCATCTCCTGACGCTCGAACGTGACGGGCTCGTACGCCAGAGTGGTCTGCGACGAGGTCCGCGAAAGCCGCACTTCACCTACGTGCTCACGCCTGAAGCTGACGCGCTTTTTCCGAAAGCCTACGACGCATTACTCAATCAGCTGATCGCCGTGCTGAAGACCCGGTTGGACCAACCGGAGATCGAGGACGTGCTGCGTGAAGTGGGACGCGCAGTCGCGGCGGGTTCGCCTGCGGGACAAAATGCGGATCTTGCGAGTCGCGTGCAGACGGCGCTGAAAGTGCTGGAGGCACTCGGTGGATCTGCTGACGTCGAACAGCATGACGACAAGATCGTGATTCGCGGGAACGGCTGTCCTCTGGGTGCCGCTGTGAGCGTTCATCCCGAAGTATGCCGGTTGGCGGAGACGCTGGTCGCCGAGATCGTTAAAGCGCCGGTGCACGAGTACTGCGAGCGCGATGGTCGTCCACGGTGTCGCTTCGAAATCGACGCCGCAACAAAATAGGCCAACGAAAATCTCCTCGCTGAATTTCCCACTCGGTTTTGCCCGCGGTATAATCCTCAACCCGATATAAAAACCTCAGTAAGCGAAAAAACAATCATGACTTCTGAATCCTTTGAAGGCGCCGCACAAGCGCGCACATCCAACCCAGGTGCCGATCCGATCGCGGATTTCTACACCAGCAACCCTTTTCCGCCTCCGCTCGACGACCTCCAGCGGGCGCTCGATCTCTATAAAGACGAAAATGTTCGGCGTTCCGAGTTTCACCTGTTGTGGCCCGACAAGGAGTACAGGGCGGACCTCGATGTGCTCGTCGCCGGATGTGGAACATGGCAAGCCGCGAAGTACGCAGTTTGTCATCCGGACGCACGCGTGGTCGCAATCGACGTCAGTCCGACAAGTCTCGAGCACACTGAAAAGCTCAAACAGAAATACAACCTCGCGAACCTCGACGTGCGGCAACTGCCGATTGAGAACGCCGCGGAGCTGGACCGCACGTTCGACCACATCGTTTGCACCGGCGTGCTTCATCACCTCGCCGATCCCGACGCCGGTTTACGCGCGCTCCAAGCCGTGTTGAAGAAAGACGGCGCGATGTACCTGATGCTTTACGCGCCTTACGGCCGAACGGGTGTCTACATGATGCAGGAATACAGCCGCAGACTTGGTATCCAGACCACGCCGGAAGAGATTCGCGATCTGATTGCGGTGCTGAAGTTGTTGCCGCAGAACCATCCCGTATTGGCTGCACAGGGCGGGGCGCGGGAGTTTATGGCAGATGCTATTGCCGACGCGCTGTTGAATCCTCGCGACCGTTCGTACTCGGTGCCGCAATTATTCGACTTCCTGGAACGCAGTGATCTGACGTTCGGACGCTGGTACTGGCAAGCGGCTTACTTGCCGCAGGTCGGTTCGATCGCGAGAACACCGCATGCAACTCGTCTGGCGGAGCTCCCGGAACGCGAGCGATACGCGGAGATGGAACTGTGGCGCGGCCTGATGAGCAATCACAGTTTCGTCGCTTATCGAAACGATGCGGATAACGCCGCCGCGAAGATCCACTTCGACGAGGACTACACGAGCGACAACTACATGGGCTACGTGCCCATTCGTTTGCCATGGACCACGTGCGTCACGCAGTCGCTACCGCCGGGCGCCGCGGGTGTTCTCGTAAACCAGACGCACGTGTTTCCCGACCTGTTCGTCATAGTTAACCCGGTGCAGAAACAGTTGTACGACGCTATCGACGGGCAGCGAAACATCGCGCAGATCATGGAAGCCGCGAACGAGACCGACGCGCTCATCGCGCTGGAGTTATTTCATCGGCTCTGGCTGCACGATCAGGTAGTGTTTGATACGACAAAGGCAAAGTAAGCGAGCAACGCCGTCATGTCACAGAACAAGGAAGACGATTCATTACGAAAACACGTGCTCCATCTTCTGCGAGGGGGCGGCGCACACATGTCGTTCGACGAGTTCATCAACAGCTTTCCGGCGGATTTGTGCAACCGCCAGATCGATGGGCTCCCTTACACGCCGTGGCAAATACTCGAACACATGCGCCTCGCGCAGTCGGACATACTCGAGTTTAGCCGCGACGCTGACCACATTTCGCCGGAGTTTCCGAAAGGCTATTGGCCCAAGCCGGACGATTTCGGAAACTCCGATCTCTGGCAGAAGACGGTCGAGGAATTTCGAAAAGACCTGCACGCGATGGAAGCACTCGTTGAGGATTCCTCGACCGACCTGCACGCAAAGATACCTCACGGCGACGGACAGACAATTCTGCGCGAAGCACTTCTGATCGCCGATCACAACGCCTATCATCTCGGCGCGCTCGCAGTGATGGCGCGCATCCTGAAAGCCGGCCCATAGCGCAATCCGCTATCTGCCCCGCGGAGATAAACATGTCGTGGAACGATCCCGATCTTGAAAGAAGGTTTGGCGAGGCCCTCAACAAGTTCAAGTGGGGTGAAGTAGCGGAGCTTTGCGATCAAACTGTCGTGCGGATCAAGTCGGAGTCTTCACCGATGGACGAAAAACTAGCGCGGCAATTGCTTTACCTGTTGCGGCGCAAGCGACGATTCGCAGCGATGGTCCAACTGGCGGAAGCGCTGGTCCGCTCAGGACTCGATACGTTTCCCGTTCGACGACAGTACGCGCAGGCACTGATCGATCAGGGCGTTTTCACACCGGCCGAGATGCTGCTCGACACGGTGGTCCAGAATTCAGCGGAGAACACGGTCGACAATCGCGAAGCACACGGGCTGATCGGCCGCATCTACAAGCAGGTTTACGTCAACAACAACGATCCCGCGTCTACGGCGAATCGAGCAAACCTCGAGCATGCGCTCAAAGAGTACCTCGATGTTTATGCGCGAAATCCACGCAAAAGCTGGTGGCACGGAATCAACGCAGTCGCGCTGCTGGCGCGAGCGAAGCGTGATGGTTTTCCGATCGCGGGCCGTCCTGGGTCAGAGGACCTGGCGAAGGAAATCCTCGCGGCGATCGAAGAGGAAGAACAGAACCGCGATGAACCCCTGGAACCGTGGGACCTCGCGACCAGGATCGAAGCCTACGTCGCACTCGGCGAGACAGCGAAGGCCGCGCCCGCCGCGCGGACCTACGTCGACCACGGCCACGCCGATGCCTTCGAGATCTTCAGCACGTTGCGGCAGTTCGAGGAAGTCTGGCAGTTGAAGGAAACCGAACCTCCGGGAAGTCTGCTGCTGCCGGTACTTCGCAGTGGCCACATCGAAAAATCGGGGGCCATCGCCGAAGGCGATCCAAAGCACTTCAAAGCGGAAGCGCAAGCGCTCGCCGACAACATGAAAAACCTCGAAGCGATCTTTGGAACGGACCAGATGCAGACGTACAGGTGGTACAAGTTAGGGCTGGACCGCTGCAACTCCATCGCGCGTATCGAGCGACGGAATGGACAGGGCCATGGCACCGGTTGGTTAGTGAAGGCCGCGGATTTTTTTCCGGGTGAGCAGGGTGTGCTGGTGCTGACGAACGATCACGTCGTCAGTGAGGTCCCGAATCCGCTCGCAATCTTTCCGAAGGATTGTCAGGTGAATTTTCAGGCGATGGACGAGGTGCTGGAGGTGGAAGAGACGGTGCGCTGGTCGTCGCCGTACACGCAGCTCGACGCGACTTTTCTCAAATTGAAGAGTGAACCGAAAGCGCCGCCGCTGCCGTTGCACTCGTCAGCGGTGCAAATGAACGAGCCGCCGCCGCGCATGTACATCATCGGTCATCCCCGCGGGCGCGATCTGGAAATCTCGATGCAGGACAATTACCTCGTCGCGTGCAACGACTCATTGGTCCACTATCGAACGCCGACAGAGCCGGGAAGCTCCGGCAGTCCGGTGTTTGAATCTAACGCGTGGGAAGTCGTCGCGCTTCATCACAAGGGCAAGGAGAAGATGAAACGCATCGATGGTCAGGACGGTTTCTACCAGGCAAACGAAGGCGTTGCGATCAGAAGAATTCAGGCGGCGACTGGTAAGGATTCCTGATTATCTTTTCGCGAAGGAGCGGATCAACCGTTGTCACTCGACTTCTGGGAACGGCAAACAGCCAGAGCAATGGAACTTGCCGGCGACGCTGACGGCACGAAGGAACTGCTGGTCTTCTATGTTCGTTTGCTGCGCGCGCAGACTGAGGTTTACCAGTTCTGCCTGAGTAGCCGGTGGCAGCTTTCCGGTGAACTGAGTGCTGATCTGCCGGTGCTTCGTCCGGCATTCGCCACGATTCTCCGGGCGGCGGAAGTCGCGGGCCCGGAGCGTTTGGTCGAACAAGCGCGGACGTTGAAGAATGCAACGCCGGACGAGATCGATCAGCTATTGTTGAGCTATTGGTCCGAGCCGTCTGATGTAGAGTTTTTCGCCAAAGCATTCCTGCAACCATACGGTCAATACCTGGCGCCTGAAATCACTGACTTCGTGCCTGCAGCCGGATCTGGATGGCGCTGCCCTTTTTGCGGTGGCAAACCGCAGTTGAGCATTCTGCAATACAAGAAGACCGGCGGAGAGAGTGGCAATCGCGATTTGATGTGCGCGAAGTGTGTTACGTTCTGGCCGTTTCGCCGCGCCGTTTGTGCGAATTGCAGTGAAGAGGAACCTGCCAAACTCTCACGCTATCAAACGCCGGCATTCAGTCACGTGCGAGTCGAGGCTTGTGATACATGCAAACACTATCTCAAGAACATCGACTGGACGCGTTTACCCAGAGCGGAAGCCATGGTCGATGAAGTCGCCGCGGCGCCGTTGGACCTTTGGGCCATCGAACACGGTTACACAAAGATCGAGCTGAACCTCGTTGGTCTCTGATTCGATCGTTGACATTTCCGGCTTTGAACGCCTAATCTCACCTAGACCTGATTCCCCACTGTTTCCCTGAAACCCCCATGGGCTGATCCCGACTTCAACACGAAGGATCTCCGCCATGGATCTATCGAGAAGAACGTTTATCAAGACAACCGTTGTCGGAGGTGTTGGTCTTTCCGCGTTCGGTTTTGATCTCGCGCCGGTTTATGCACAAACGCAGGGATTGAAGATCGATCGCACGACGGAAACTCGCAGCACGTGCCCGTACTGTTCGGTCAGTTGCGGGGTCATCATTCACACAATTGGCGATCGGGCGAAGAACGTTACGCCTCAGGTCATCCACGTTGAAGGTGATCCCGATCATCCGATCAATCGCGGCACACTGTGTCCGAAAGGCGCTTCGCTCGAGGACGACATCAACAACGATCGCCGTCTCCTGAAACCACAGGTACGCCGGCCTGGCGCTCAGGATTGGGAAGACATTTCGTGGGACCAGGCGTTCAACGAAATCGGCGCCTGGGTCAAGAAAACTCGGGAAGAAACGTTTGTCGAAAAAGACCAGAACGGTTACACCGTCAATCGCTGTGAAGGCATTGGTTGGACCGGTGGTTGCACTGACACGAACGAGCTGAATTATCTCGCCGTTAAGACGATGCGCAGCCTGGGGGTCTGCTATTTCGAAACGCAGGCCCGGGTTTGACACGGTCCGACGGTCTCCAGTTTGGGGCCCACCTTCGGACGCGGCGCAATGACCAACGGCTGGATCGACATCAAGAACACAGACATGATGTTGATCATGGGTGGTAATCCGGCCGAGAACCACCCGTGTGGCTTCAAGTGGCCCATCGAAGCAAAGCTGCGACGCAATGCGAAGATGATCGTCGTCGATCCGCGCTTCACGCGGACTGCCGCTACCGCCGATCTCTTTCTGCAGATTCGCGCCGGCAGCGACATCGCTTTTCTCGGCGGTCTGATTAACTACGCGATTCAGAACAATCGCATCGCCAAAGACTATCTCATCAACTTCACCAATGCTGCCTTCCTCGTTAAAGAAGGATTCAAACTCCCGGACGATGGTCTCTTCTCCGGCTTCGACGCCGCGAATGCGACCTACGATCTCGAGACATGGAATTACGAACAGGGCGGTAATGTTGGACCACCGCCCGCCGCTCCCGCGCCCTCATCCGGTGAAACAACCGGAGATCAACTCAAGACCGGACAGGAACCAGCCCGGCGGTTCGAACGACAGTCCGAACCGGTCCGTTCCAGTCCGTCAACACCTCCCGATAAAGGACCATCATCCGCTGGTGGCGTAATGAGCAGTCAAACCGGCGGCGGTCATCAAGCTGCCGGTGGTCCAGGAGCCGCCGCACAAGGTGGTCCAAAACCGCCGCCGCCGTTGCCGCCGAATACCGCTTACGACCTCTCGCTGCAGCACGAGCGCACGGTGTTTCAGTTATTGAAGAAACAGTTTTCACGTTACACACCGGAAATGGTCGAACGGATCACCGGAATCCCGCAGGACAAGTTTTTGAAAGCCGCGGACCTCTTCACTTCCATTCGCAAAGACGGCGACATGAAGAAGGCGGCGACGATCATCTACGCCGTCGGTTGGACGCAGCACACAACCGGCACGCAGATCATCCGCGCCGCTGCGATCCTGCAACTGCTGCTCGGCAACGTCGGACGCGCCGGGGGTGGCGTGAATGCGTTGCGCGGGCACTGCAACATTCAGGGCGCGACCGACATGGGCGGTGTGTTCGATATCTTTCCCGGCTATCTGAAGATCCCCGCTCCTTCTGACGTGGATCTCGCGACGTTCCTGAAACGCACCACGCCAACGCCGTCGAAACCTGATGTGTGGGACTCGTACAACTACTGGTCCAACACACCGAAGTTCATGGTCTCGTTTATGAAATCGCTTTACGGCGACGCGGCGAAAAAAGAGAACGATTGGGCCTATCACTATCTGCCGAAGATCGATCGCAAGTACTCGTGGACTGAAATGTGGGACTTCATGTACCAGGGGAAAGTGAAAGGTCTGTTTGCGTTCGGTATGAACGGCGTTGCGATTGGTCCAAACTCGCGCAAAAACATCGAGGCACTCAAGAAGGCTGACTGGCTGGTCGTGTGTGAGCTTTATCCCGAAGAGACGGCTGAGTTCTGGAGAGCGCCCGGCACGACGTCCGAACAGATGAAGCAGATTAACACGACGGTCTATCGTCTGCCGGGCGCAGGTTTCGCGGAGAAAGACGGCACGTTCGTCAATTCAGCGCGGTGGCTGCAATGGAAACACGCAGCCGTGCCGCCGCCCGGACAGGCAAGGTTGGACCAGGAAATTCTCGCGCGCATCTTTTTGAAAGTGCGCGATCTTTATAAAGCTGAAGGTGGAAAGTTTCCCGATCCGATCGTGAACCTCTGGTGGCCCTATACGACTCCCGAGAACCCGTCGTTGAGTGAGCTGGCGAAGGAGATCAATGGACGCGCGCTCGCTGACCTCACCGACGAGCAAATGTTTCCCGGTCAGACAGTTAAGGCCGGGCAACAACTGCCCGGGTTTGCCTGGTTGCGTGATGATGGAACGACCGCGTGTGGTAACTGGCTCTATTCGGGATCGTGGACCGAAGCCGGTTCGCAGGCTCAACGTCGCAACACGGACGATCCATCGGGACTCGGGATTTATCCGAACTGGGCGTGGTCGTGGCCGGCGAATCGTCGCGTCATGTACAACCGTGCCTCCTGCGATCCTTCAGGAAAACCGTGGGACGCCGAGCGGCGGCAGATCTGGTGGAATGAAGCGCAGCAGAAGTGGGTGGGCAACGACGTTCCGGATTTCAAAACGGATTCAAACCCGCAGGACCACATGGGTCCCTTCATCATGAATCCCGAAGGCGTCGGACGCCTCTTCGCTCCGCTCGCTGCATTTGTCGATGGTCCATTCCCGGAACACTACGAGCCATCAGAGAGCCCGATCGCTAATCCATTACATCCGAGTCAGTCGATCAGTCCGGTTGCGAAGAAGTACGACGCCGACCTCGACAAGTTCGGCACGCCGGAGCAGGGGTACGACGTCGTTTGCACGACTTACCGCCTGACGGAACATTATCACTATTGGACCAAGAACAATCCGATGAACGTGCAGCTCGTGCCTGAACCGTTCGTAGAGATTCCAGCGCAACTGGCGGACAAGATCGGGCTTACCGGCGGCGAGCGTGTCAAGGTAAGCAGTGCGAGGGGCGAATACGTTGCGAAGGCGATGGTTACAAAACGCATCAAGCCGATGATGATCGACGGCAAGGAAACTTTTCAGATCGGGATTCCGATTCACTGGGGCTACCGCGGCATCAAGGAAGACCAGGGCAAGACGGCGCGCAATCCCGTCAACCTGCTGTCGCCGGCCGCGATCGATCCGAACGCATTTACGCCCGAGTTCAAAGGGTTCCTGGTGAAGATTGAAAAGGCGTGAGAATCGATGAGTAATCCGCAGACGATGCAGATTCAGGAAATCTCGGCGCACTCTGGACCAGTGCCCGGCCAGGGGACGCAGCGCGCTGCCAAAGTTTGCAAGTACATCGACGTCACGACGTGTATCGGTTGTAAGGCGTGTGAAGTCGCATGTGTTGAATGGAACGATCATCCGTTTCGTGAGACGTCATTCGACAACACGTATCAAACGATGGCTTCGACCGAATGGAACTACTGGAACCTGATCAAGTTTGTCGAACACGAGCGCGACGGCAATTTCATGTGGCTGATGCGCAAGGACCAGTGCATGCACTGCGAGGATCCGGGATGTTTGCGTGCGTGTCCGGCGGATGGCGCGATCATTAAATACCAGAACGGCATCGTCGATTTTCAGCAGGAGAATTGCATCGGTTGTGGTTATTGCATTTCCGGATGTCCATTCGATATTCCGAAGTTCAATCCGCAGACGAAGAAAGTTTTCAAGTGCACGCTCTGTTCGGATCGCGTGGGGCAGGGACTCGAACCTGCTTGCATCAAGGCGTGTCCAACCGGTTGTCTTCACTTTGGTACGAAGCAGGAGATGGTCCAGATCGCGCGCGCGCGTGTTTCGCAACTGCAAACGGAGTCGGGATTCGCGAACGCCGGTGTGTACGATCCGCCGTCGATCGGCGGCACGCATGTGATCTACGTGCTCCACGACGTAACGCAACCGGAGTTGTATGGAGGTTTGCCGGCGAACCCGGTTATTCCGCCGAGTTACACGGTTTGGAAGTGGCTGGCTAAACCGATGGGGTTGATAATGGCGGGCCTTGGCGTGTTGGCGGTGTTCTTCCATCGCGTGACGGTTGGGCCAAAACTGCCGCAACCTGAGCCCGTGATCACGGAGCATCCGGACGAAGCCGAAAGTGACAGGAGAGAAACGCCATGAGTTCTTCTGTCGAGAGGATCGATCGTGAAGCACGAGAAGAGTTTGGGCGACGCGGAAGGACGGTGGTCCATAGAGGAGAGCTTCTTCGTCATCCGGTTTACACGCGCGTGCTTCACTGGTCGGTGGCGATTTCGTTCGTGCTTTCGTTGCTTTCCGGATTCGCGATCTATTCGCCGTGGCTGTATCGCTGGTTGACGCCGTTGTTTGGTGGCGGCGCGATGACGCGTTTTTTGCACCCGTGGTTTGGCCTGGCCTTCACCATCGCGTTCTTCTTTCAATTTCTGAACTGGTTTGCGCCGATGCGATGGACCAGCGCAGATTCGCGTTGGATGAGACGGTTGCGGGCGTATGTGACGAACCAGGAGAAGTCAGAGCCGAAAGAGACCGGGTTCTTCAATGCAGGTCAGAAGCTCTACTTCTGGCTTATCGCGCTGAGTGCGATCCTGTTTCTGATTACGGGCGTTCTGCTGTGGTTTGACGACGTCGTGCTTCGCTGGCTCGTCGCCGTCAGTTACGTGGTCCATGACCTGGCCGCGTTGATCATGCTGGCCGGATTCATCATCCATATTTACGAAGGCACGGCCGCCGCCCCGGGCACATTTCGCTCGATGACCGATGGCACCGTCACGCGCGACTGGGCCCGCACGCACCACCCTGCCTGGTATGAAGAGGTCGCCAAAAACGAGCCTCGCGAAGATCGCGACAATCGTCCTACCTCAACGTGAGAGTCATACAAACCGCGGTCGAACATCGTGGCAGGTTCCATTCTGCTGATTCCGCCAGTTCTGTATCGAATACCGTTCGTGCGGTTTCACAAAACCCGAAATGCTGCGCAAAGAATTCGCTCGCGGTTGTGGTCAGGAGTACGACTCTTTCCACGCCATCGTTTTTCGCACGTTCGAGGAGATGCCTGGTGAGTCTCGATCCAATCCCACAGCCTTGATAACCCGGTGCTACGGCAGCGGATCTTAACAAGCCGGTAGATCCGTGTCGTTCCAGGCCGATCGTTGCGATTAATCGTGACGATTCATCTCTGGCGACCAAAAACCCGTTGAGATTTTCTGCAACCCCATCGTGCGGCAATTGCACCTGCGTGAGTAAATCGAGAATGTCGCTCAAATCCTGCGACGAAGCGTCAGTTATAGCTGGGGCAATGAATGATTGGATCCGACGGTAAATCTCCGCCGCCACTTCTTTAAAAGCACGATACTTTTCTGCTTCCGTTCCCTCTACTGCTGCGGGATCCGGCAACCCCCAGTGCGCAACGATGGGCTGACCCGGCCACACCGGACAACTCTCTCGCGCGTTGTCGCAGACCGTCACTACAAAATCAAACTGTAGATCTTTGAACTCTTCCCACGACTTGCTACGCGCGTCGGAGGCATCGATATCGTAAATGTCCTTTAAGACTTGAATGGCCAGCGGATTCACTTTTCCAGTGGGAAACGATCCTGCACTGAACACCTCGAACCTGCCGCCTCCCAAACGCTTCAACAGGTACTCGCCTAAGATGCTGCGGGCAGAATTGCCGGTACACAGAAACAAAAACTTGTAAGGTCCAATTCGCATCATTCACCCCTGTTCTGATCTTCATCCGGTATCAGCCATTTAAATAACATCGTGGCGGCAAATCCGCCCGCGATTTGGGCCAACACAAAACCGGGCGCATCAGCCGGACGAATGCCGCTAAACGTATCGCTTAGGCATCGCGCAGCGGTGACCGCCGGATTTGCAAAGGAGGTCGAGGCAGTAAACCAGTACGCTGCGCTGATGTATGCGCCGACAGCGATAGCCACGACCGCAACATGCGCGCGGCTGGCGGCGAGAATCACACTCACCAAACCAAACGTCGCAATGAACTCGCTGGTCAGTTGGGCCAACCCGGTCCTCGAGTGCTGCGACAAGAGAATCGCCGGCAAGCCGAACATCAAGTTTGCGGCGATCACTCCGAGAAATGCACCCATCAACTGGGCGAGCACATAAAAAGAAACGTCCCTCCAAGCCAGAGCATGACGCGACGCGAAAGCGAGCGTCACGACTGGATTGAAGTGCGCGCCTGACATTGGACCAAAACTAATAATCAACGCAACAAGCGCAGCTCCGGTGGCCGCCGTGTTTGCGAGTAACGCGATGGCTGTATTTCCGTTCGCAAGGCGCTCAGCCATGACGCCCGACCCGACTACGGCGGCCAGCAGAAAGAACGTTCCTAATGCTTCAGCAACAACCCGTCTGGTTAGTGGCAGTCGCATTTGTGGTTCCAATCGCTGTGGGCGCGCAGCACGCTGCCGCGGTTTCGGCTTTCAGCGTTTCAGGTTTGCTCACGCTGTCCTCCAGCTTCGTGCCGCATTCGCAGGGGGCGGTTTCGGCAAGATTGTCTTCGAGCACCACAAATACTTCCCACTCGTTGCCGTCAGGATCGCGCACCCAGGTCTTGTCCTGGAGTGCATAACAGCAATTGGTTTGCATCTCGTCGCGAGTCAGTAAACCTGACTCTGTCCAACGTTTGCGAACGGCCACCACGTCGTCAGTCGATGCCACTTGAATTCCGAGGTGCGAAAGGGCACCGCGTTCGTTAAAAACGGCCTGGTTTAGAGTTAGATTTAACGGCGGATTCTGCACGTCGAATTTTGCGTACCCGGTGCGCACCTTGCTCGGCTCGAGGTCGAGTAGCTTTCGATAAAACTCGAGACTTGCGCCAAAATCCTTAACGTTCAGCGCCAGATGCGCCTTTAGTGCCTGAACTCTTTTGTTTTCATTCTCCATTTCAACTACTCCTCAATAGTCTAAATACATGCGCCCAAGCGAATGTGTAGGCGCAGTATCCTCCTGAATTAGACATATGTCAAGCCATATATGATTTATGTTACTATCTGCCTCGTTATGGCTAAGAAAGAGAAACCCTTCGATCGTGAATTGTTCTTTCGGGCGTTGGCGGATCCGACCCGTCTCCGAATCATTAACCTAATCAGCGACCAGGAAGTTTGTGTCTGCTTCTTTGTGGAAATTCTGAAGACTAACCAGCCGAAAGTCAGTCGTCACCTGGCGTATTTGCGTCGCGCTGGAATCGTCGCCGCGCGGCGGGAAGGAATCTGGGTGCACTATCGAATTTCGACACCGAACGACGAAAACGCCGCTCGAGTGCTCAAGGTTGTGCGCGAGTGGCTCGCTCAGGACGCGGACATGCAGCAGGATCGCACACGGTTACACAGGATCTGTTGTGCTCCGGAATTACCGGTTCAACTCCAGGGTAGTCCGAGACCGACGAGGATTGGAATGGCAGTATGAGACGTTTATTTGCCTCTTTGATAGTTGTTCTACTCGCTTTCATTTCGCTGCAGGCGCAATCTGCCAGTTCGAAACTGGAAGGGCAGGTCGTGTGTTGCGCTGAATGTTGGGCCGAAGCGGATCGGAACAAGGTTGAGTTTGGCACGGCTGAGAATTTGTTGAAGGCGAAGTCGTGTGTTGAAGGTGGCGACCCAACGCTGCTCGCGGTTCGCGAAGGAGATGGATTCAAGCTCTACGAGTTGGCCCTCGGCAAGTTTCGTTTGCCGGGGAAGAACTGGTTGGAGTTCGTCGGGAAGCGCGTCGCTGTTGAGGGCGCGATCCAGAAGAAGAAGGATGTGAGCACGATACGTGTCGATCGTCTGCAAGTGCTTGCGCCGAGTTTGGCCGAGCGGGAAGCTGCGAAACTGGTTGGACAGACCGTCGATCTCACGTTGAAGGATCTGTCGGGAGTCGATCAGAGTCTGCAAAGTTTGAAAGGACGGATCGTGGTCCTGAACTTCTGGGCCACTTACTGCATTCCGTGCCGCACGGAGATGCCGGAACTGGCGGCAGTGCAGAATGAATTCGCGGCGCTGGGCGTGCAAGTGATTGGCGTCTCGACTGATGCGATCTCGGAGCGGGCGAAAGTCATGCAATTCGTCAGAGAGACAAAAGTGAACTTCCCGATCTGGGTCGGTGGTTCGTCAGAGCACATGATCAAGTTCGGACTTGGGGCAGCGTTACCCGGAACGGTCGTTATCGATCGTGAGGGAAAGATTGCGAAGATCATCTCGGGCGTCGTCGATCAGCGAATGCTGCGAAAAGAGATCGAGGCGTTACTCTCGGTTGCACGCAAAGACGTTGCTGAGAAGAGCAGTAAAGCTGAAGTCTCATCCGTGCCGAGTTGACCGCTTTGACCCGGCGAGGGCCGCGCCGTGAGCGGGGCAGGTGAGAACGACTACCGTTGGACGTATGGCATTCGACTGATTGCCAATCAGATCGATCGAGCCACGTGGCGTAATACGCTCACTTACCGTTTTCACCCGCGATTCACGGCCGGCGTTGAATACAATCCGTTGGCGGGGAAGGTGAGTCCACTCGCAAATCTCGTAGTTGTGACTGAAACACATCAACGGCCTGCCCTCATTCTCGGTACGAGCTCCGACCGCATTGGCACACCATCGGGACAGTCGTTCTACGCCACCGTCAGCAAGAGTCTAAAGCATCACACCGGACTACCAGTCAGTCCTTATGTGGGTGTCGCATACGGGACATTCGAAGATCGCGCGCGTGCGATTGGCGGCTTGAATATCGCCTTCAGTGAAAATTGGACCGCGACGATCTTGTTTGACGGCGTGCGCGTTCATCCAATCATGAATTACACCTTCGGCAGGCATCAACTTGGCGTGATCTTCGAACGCGGCCGGAATCCGGGTATGAGTTACAGCATTTCGTTTTAATGATTGTCCCGTCTTTCGGCGCTCGCCGCTTGTTCGACGCCGTTCGGCTCGACCGTTAACTCCGCCTGCTTCGGAAACCACTGCGACTTGGGAACGATCACTTTCTGCTCAGGCTGCGACTCGAACGCCGGCGACATGATCTGTACGCCAGCCTCGTTGAATGCGTCCTGAATGTGCATGTGCAACTCAGAGAGAATCGGCAGTCGCTGTTCAGGTTGGTCCAAATTAACTACCAGCTCGTATTCGACGTAAAAGTTCGACAGCGCTTTCTGCCAGACGCGCGGCGCTGGTTCGGTGCGAACGCCGTTGGTCCTGCCGGCCGCTGCGAGCAGGAGCTCGTGCACTTGTCGCCACGGCGCGTCGTAGCCGATCGTAATCGTCGTGCCTATCTGGGCCTGACCGTTGGTCGCATGTCGTGAGTAGTTGACCGTCTTTGTGCCGACCAGCACCGCATGCGGAATCGTGATCTCTTCCCGTTTGCGCGTCACCAGCTTGGTGGAGAGCATGCCAACGTCGGTTACGATTCCGAAGTCATCTCCGATTTGAACAAACTCCCCCGGTTTCAGCGCGCGCGAATAGATCACGACCAGGCCGCTCATGATCTGGTTCACAAACCCTGCGGAGCCGAGCGAGAGCATCACGCCCAAAAGAACCGAAACGCCCTTGAAGGCGTCGGTGTTGGAGCCCGGCACGTAAGGATACGCAATGACGATCGCGAAGATCCAAATCAGCACCAGTACCAGATATCGAGTGGCGCGCGCGGTGTCAGCGTGCAGCCAGGCAAGCGTCAGATCGCCTTTTTCAATCTGCTGAAAGATCCGGTTCACGACTCGCACGATGACGCGCGTCAGCAGGAAGATCACGACGACTGTGAACAGGCCGGGGATTGAGTTGAGTATCCCGGACCCGAGCGTGAAAAAAATCGAGAGCAGAAACGCGCCGAGTTGTCGACCCCATGGCTGCGTGTAAGGAAAGCGAAGCAGCACGAACGTGAGCCACAGGTAAATGAGAAACACTGCCAGCGCCCAACCCGTCAAACTTGTCACAGTGCGGCGAAGAGAGTGCAGGGCTGGTTGAACATCGAAACCGGCCAGCGCGATCTTTCGCGGGTGCGCGGCTACATCGAGCCGCCCTTTTAGTCTGCGAGTGGCGCGCATGACGAACCACAGCGCGACGAGCAGGACCACGGTCGCTGCGATCGCGAGTCCGATGCTCCGCAACAGCAGCGGGATACTTCGTTGCTCTGCTCGTGCTTGCAGCGCTGCGCGCAGTTGGGCGGTCACGCGGTCTGATGCCGATTGGAGTGTTTCATTGGATTCGTGGTCCAGATCGGTAGAGAGAATACCGAAGACCTGTTGATCGTTTACCGAGACTAATACGCCACTGTATTGACCGACAGTCACCTCACTGGTTGTGACTTTCCAGTCGGGAGCCTCGGCCGGTAACGCTGCTAGTCGCTCTTGGGCCTTGGCCGCACGCTCAGCGGGACTTTGTTGATTGAAATAAGAGCGGAAAACGTGGATCTGTCTGTTCCAGAATACGAGTGGCGCCGGTTCTACGGCAGACGCACTCTGGGCCTGTACGACAGAGGCGCCAAGAAGTAGCGCAACAACAAAACCGCAACAGACTCGCATGATCGTCAACGGAAAATCACAGAATAGAGATGAATTGCGCGCCCAGTACATCCGTGTAATACGGTATTTTGGGTACGTAGAATTACGTAGTGTCGATATAGATAAATCCGTACCGTATATTAGTTGCCATGAGTACCACCGTAGTTGACGCAAATGATTCGCTTCGTTCGGCAGAGAGTTCCGTTTTCCAGAGCTTCTGGATTGGCGGTTTTGAGTGTTCAACCCATCGCCTGCCCCGGCGGAAGGCAATGGGACAGTTTGCCGGGGAGCGTCTCGACCTTATTAAATCCACGCGTCACGATGAGTTTGCCCTTGAAGACTATTCGCGCTTGCAAGACGCCGGTGTGCGCACGGCGCGTGACGGTGTTCGCTGGCACCTGATCGAAAAGTGGCGTTCCCGTTACGATTTTTCAAGTCTGATGCCGATGCTGAAGGCAGCGCGACAGACGCAGACACAAATCATCTGGGATCTGTTTCACTACGGTTGGCCGGACGGACTCAACATCTGGAGCGCAGCCTTCGTCGATCGCTTCGCACGTTTCGCCCGCGCCACTGCGCAGGTGATCCTCGAAGAGACAGGCGGCCCGCTCTTCATCACACCCGTCAACGAGATCTCGTTTGTGGCCTGGGGTGGTGGTGATGCAGGTTTCCTGAACCCCTTCGCCAAAGGCCGTGGCCCGGAGCTCAAGGCCCAACTCGTGCGCGCGACGATCGCCGCGATCGAGGCGGTGCGCGAAGTCGATCCTGGCGCGCGTATCACGCATGCCGAACCCATCATCCATATCGCGGCGGATCCGGATTATCCGGAGGAGGCACCCGCGGCAGAAGCGTATCGCCAATCACAGTTCCAGGCGTGGGACATGCTCGCCGGAAGGTTCTGCCCCGAACTCGGCGGGCGTCCCGAGTACCTCGATGTGATCGGCGTGAACTACTATTCAAACAACCAGTGGATTCATCAGGATCCTCACCTTCCGCCATCACGTCGACGTAAGAACGTTTTGCTGCCTCCCTCACATCCGCTGCACCGGCCCATCCGCGAGATGTTACGTGAAGTGTATGACCGCTATCGCCGACCGGTGTACATTGCCGAAACCGGTATCGAAGGCGACGCGCGTCCATCGTGGCTGCGGTACGTCGGACAGGAGGCGCGCGCTGCTGAGGCTGGCGGCGTCGAGTTGGAAGGTTTGTGTCTCTACCCGATCATCGACTACCCCGGTTGGGGCGACAATCGTCATTGTCACACTGGCTTGTGGGGCTATGCCGATGATGAAGGGAACCGCGAGATCTACGAACCGCTGGCAGCAGAACTTACGCACCAGCAGCAACTATGGCAGACTCAGCGTCGGGATCATCGCGCGGTTGAGGAAGTGGTCAACATCGAGACGATTGACGAGGCCGCTCGCGAAGTGGACGTCGCCGCGACGAAGAGCCGCACCAAACGGCGAGAATGAGGTGGATGGAGTAGCGCAGATCTAGTAATATCGCCGCCTCCCCGGACTGCGTTGCTACAGCATCGGTAGATATCAATCCACTTTTTTGGAGCCCAATCTATGACTACCTATCTCGGATCAAAACCGTTCCGCGTGCTGTCAGCTTTTGCGGTCCTGCTGATGATCACCGCCGCGGCAATCGCGCAACCCGCTACTGGCACGGTCAAACGATTCACGATTAAGTCGACAGTACTCGGCGAAGACCGGATCGTGCTGATACGAACTCCTCCAGGTTACGAGACAAACAAGCAGGCCTATCCGGTGCTGTACATGACGGACGGCGACGCTCACATGGGCCATACGGCGAGTTCGATCGAGTTCCTTGTGAACAATGGCCGTATGCCGGAGTTGATCGTGGTCGGTGTCACGAACACTGATCGCACTCGAGATTTGACGCCGGCGAAATCGACCAACAAAAACGCCGCAGGCGTATTGCAGTTTCCCACCGCCGGAGGCGCCGACAACTTTCTGAAGTTCTTTGAGACCGAGCTCATTCCCGAGATTGAGAAGGACTATCGCGTCCAGCCGTATCGCATTCTCGCCGGGCATTCGTTCGGAGGACTATTCGCGATCCACGCGATGATCACCAAACCGGCGTTGTTCAATTCCTATGTTGCGGTCAGTCCGTCACTGCAATGGGAAAACGCGGAGGCCTTGAAACGCGCTGAAACTTTTCTGCAGAACCGGAAAGATTTGAAGGTGACGCTTTATACCTCGCTGGGCAACGAGCCCGGTCCGATCGGCGACAACTTCGACAAGTTCAGGGCAGCGCTCGGGAAGACCAACATCAAAGGGTTTGAGTGGCAAGCCGAGCGCATGGACGATGAAGACCACGGCTCGGTCGTGCTGCGTAGTCACTATTTCGGATTGCGAAAGGTTTATGACGGCTGGCAGGGCCCGAGGGATCTGACGACCACCGGCGGCGGATTGAAGGGCGCCGACGAGCATTACAAAAAATTGAGCGAGAAGTTCGGTTATACCATCGCGGTGCCGGAGAACTTGATTAATCAGTTGGGTTATCAGTTTCTCGCCCAGGGCAAACCGGACGATGCGATCGCAGTGTTCAAGGCGAACGTCGAACGCTATCCGGCGTCGGCGAACGTTTACGACAGTCTGGCTGAAGCGTATGAACGCGGTGGACGCAACGATCTCGCGGAACCGCTCTACGACAAGGCGCGGACTCTCGGTGAGCAAAACAAGGATCCGAACACGGCGATCTATAAGGCCAACTACGAACGCGTCCACGCGAAGCTGAAAGAGACGACGAAGAAGCAGCAGTAGCTTTCATAAAAATTTCAGGACGCTTTAAAGACACTCCGAAAGACACGGGTTTAAGTTCAAACCCGTGTCTTCTACAGATCCCAATGTCACGCAACTCCTGCGCGAGTGGCGCGCCGGCGACCTCGACGCGCTGGGGAAGGTGATCCCGCTCGTTTACGACGACTTGCGTCGACTCGCCGGACACTACATGCGGCGAGAGCGTCCCGAGCACACGCTGCAACCGACCGCGCTGGTCAACGAGGCTTACGTCAGACTGATCGGCGTGGATGTGTCGTGGAAAGATCGTACCCACTTCTTTGCTGTGTTCGCGCGGCTGATGCGACGACTGCTGGTCGATCATGCGCGTGCCCACCAGCGTGCCAAACGCGAAAACGATAACGTCCATGTCGCGATCGATGAAGCGAAGGACGTGTCGACGAAGCCGCGTTTGGATCTGCTTGAACTGGATCAAGCGTTGACCTTGTTCGCGACGTTCGATCGACGGAAAGTCGAGATCGTTGAACTCCATTTCTTCGTCAGGTTAAGCAACGAAGAGGTCGCGGATGCGCTCGACATTTCTCGCGCCACTGTGCAACGTGAACTGCGGCTCGCTAAGGCCTGGCTCAAACATCAACTCGCGTCAGGGTAGGTGTCGATTCATCTCGCCATAACCGTGC
This sequence comes from Pyrinomonadaceae bacterium, assembly GCA_025923035.1. Lineage (GTDB taxonomy): Bacteria > Acidobacteriota > Blastocatellia > Pyrinomonadales > Pyrinomonadaceae > PSRF01. Next base: position 41,956 of record JAICGQ010000003.1, read on the forward strand.
TTTGCGCGACACACCGGGCAGTCAGTCGGCGGTTCAGTGTTGTCAACGCGATGCTGCACGGGCCGGAGCGTTCGCAAGTACGCGAAGATGGCTTTCAGATCGTCGTCCGTCATATTTCGGAAGTAACCCCACGGCATGATTGACTTCAAACTTCTCGCGCCGACGTGTCCCGTGCGCAGAGCGTTAATGAAGAGCGCCTCGTCGTAGTACGAGATTCCCGATGGATCCGGTGTGATGTTGGCCGTGTGTACGTGTCCCCATGGTCCTTTGAACGACATGCCGCCGGCGAATGCGAGTTCGTCGTCGTGCGCGAAGTCCTTGAAGGGTGTGTGGCAGGAAGCGCAACTCGCGAGTGTCACGAGGTATTTGCCACGCGCCACAGGGTTCGACATGTCAGGTGACGACACCGGTTCGACGATCGGTTGATGTTCAGCAAGAAACTGCTTCATCTGTTCGGGGATGTTCGTCTTCGGAAGCACGTTGCGCACGGGTTCAATCGAACGCAGGTAGACGACGACCGACGCGAGATCTTCGTCAGACATCTCGCGAAAATACTGGTACGGCATTATTGAAAAGAGTCGCCGTCCGTCGTGACCGATTCCTTCACGAATCGCGCGCGCAAACTGTTCGTCGGTCCATGCGCCGGCGCCGGTTTCGACGTCGGGCGTGATGTTTGGCGCGACAAGCCAGGGCATTCCATACTTCGCAAACTCCACGCCCGCGCCTTTCTTTCCCGGCTTCGGTTGCGCTCCCGGCGTGTCCCAGTCAACTTCAGAATGGCATTCGAAACAGTGCGCCGGGCCTTCGACCAGGTAACGCCCGCGCTCCAAACGCGCCGCTGTTGGCTCGAACCTTCGTCCCGAGCTCCCTCTTGTGGCCCAAAAGCCGACTCCAACCAGCACCAGAATGACGAATAAGAGTTTGATCGCGTGATTCTTCATTTTCAAACAACAACTTCTCCTCGGTAGACACATCTCTACCTCAGATAGCGACAACTACCGCCGATCTGTGTCACTGAAACGGGGTACTTATTTCGGTGGCAGGGACTTCTTGAGCTTCTCCACCAGCTCTTTCGTTTGGGAGGAGAATTCGCCGTTGGGCGCGAGGCGGAGGTACTCCTGGTATTCAACGAGCGCGTTCGCGGGGAGGCCCGCGCGGACGAAGATGTTTCCGGCGAGCAAATGGGCCTCTGCCAGATCAGGTTGGAGTTCGATGGTGCGCGCGACGTACCGGCCGGAAGTGACGATATCTTTCAACTCCCAATAGATCCGACCGAGCGTAAAATTGCTTTCCCATGAATTGTTATCGAGCTTCAACGCATCAGCGAGCACCTTCTGCGCGGGCTCGTACTTCTTCTGTCGACGATAGACCTCGCCGAGAGACACCATCGCCCGCACACCTTTTGGATTGACTGTCATCGCCTGCCGAAAAGCGGCTTCAGCTTTCTCTAACTCATTGCTGTCCAGATACAACTGAGCCAACGCCAGATGCGCGTCGTAAAAACCAGGATAGATCTCGATCGCCTTCGTGAAATGCGCAATCGCCAGCGCAGCCTTCTTCTCAGCGACGGCTGCCTGTCCTTTATCAAAGGCTGATTTGGCGTCCAGCGGCACGCGCACATCGATCACACCGACGCGCGCAGGCGTTCCTGAATTCGGCGGCTCCGCCACGAGCTCAAACAACAGATGCGGCCGTGGGTTTGA